>CALAXS010000805.1 GCA_937895305.1 uncultured bacterium | reverse complement strand
GTATTAACACAACTTATGTAAATATAGTACCTATGAATACGCTATTTAAACGGCTTTTCAGCGCATTGGAACGGGGGCATCGTTTTGTCACCCGTGATATCTGGCGTATAGGCAAGCCCGGCGAAAAAATACCCAGCGGGTTTATAACCAAGAATATCCGTGTTGCCATTTTGCTGGCCCGTGTGGTTACCGAAGAGACCATCCTCGTACGCGCATCGGCCCTGACTTTCGCCACCATCCTCTTCATCGTACCTTTCCTCGTTTTTATGTTCTCCTTTATCCAGACGTTCAGCCTGGGTGATGAAGTCTACGCGTCTATTTCACGCCGTATCACCCAGCAGCTTGAATGGCTGGAAGAAAAACTGCCCCAAAAAGAACCCCTCCCGCAGACATCGGAAAACAGTAGAAATGCAGTATCATCAACACCAGAGTCCGTTGCAGCGACTTTTGAAAGTACAGGCCTCGACCCGGATCCTGCGGGTGATGAACTGGCCACCACCATCGCTGATTTGACGGGCGAATCTATCGTGACAGCAACGGGTGAAGTCCTTCCGGGGGACGAACCGCAATTTAACGAAGAACTCTGGAATGCCATGCTGCAATGGATGTTTCCCAGTTGGCAAAACCAGATTGAACTTGCAGGGGACGAAGAATACGTAGACCCGGTCAGGATTATTGTGGGTCTTGTGGAAGAGGAAACCACACTGTCGACCCTCGGTATTACCGGTATCATCTGGGTGCTAGTCACGGTCCTCGGGCTGATGCGTAACCTGGAATGGTCCTTCAACCGTATCTGGGGGGTGAAGTACTCTCGCAACCTGATTCGCACCCTGAGCGATTACATTATCATCACCTTCCTGCTCCCCTTTGTTATTGCCGGGGTGGTCACGGTTACCGTGGTACTTGATGGCTCAAACTACGATGGCTTCGCAGGGATAGCCCTCCTTTTACGCTTAGGCCAGCTCTCGGTGATTTGTCTCACCTTCTCCGTGGTCTACTGGCTTGTGCCCAACACGAAAGTTTACTTTAAATATGCACTCCTCGGGGGAATAGTCTCTGGCAGTGTGTGGATGCTCATGTCCTGGGGCTACTTCAGTTTCCAGGTCGGCATGGTACGCAATGCGTTCTTCTTCTCCAAGCTCGCCCTGTTCCCCATGTTCATCTTCTGGATCTACAGTAGCTGGCTCGTGCTGCTCACGGGTGCACTCCTCACCTTCGCCTATCAGAACGAGCGTACCTTCGCTATGGAGCGCCTCGTAGGTTCCGCCAGCTTTGCCTATCGTGAAGCCGTGGCGGTGCGCGTTATCCTGGAGCTGGTCCGCCGCTTCCGCCAGGGACGACCCGGACTCAGTATCAAGGAAATGGGCGTAGCCTGGAATGTCCCCATCCGCCTTCTAAATGAAATCGTGGAGCATCTGGTTTCAGCCAATCTCATCACCGCCTGCGCTACCGAACCCATTACCTATCAGCCCGGTCGTGCGCCAGAGAACACACGGGTGGTGGATGTGGTCCGTACCGTACGGGAAGCGGGTGTTGACCCATCCCAATTGCGTGATGACGAAGCGTACGGCCCGCTCTATAAGGCACTGAATGCGGGGGATGACAATTACCTCAACGCCACGGTTTCAGAACTTTCTGAGCGTATGGATACCGAGGCCCTTGCCGCAGCGGAAAGAGAAGCCTCCTCCATCGTGCAGCTTAACGACAGCACCTCAGCTTAACCCGATTCAATACTCGCGCCAAAGGAATTCAGCCCATCATGCTACTCAAAGGAAAGACAGCACTCATCACCGGTGCAGGTCGTGGTATTGGTCAGAGCATTGCAGAATCCTTTGCCCGGGAAGGTTGCGAGGTGGCGCTCAGTGCCCGTTCTGTTGACGAGCTGGAAGAGGTGGCCCGAAAGATCGAGGAAAGGGGTGGGGTGGCTCATGTGCTGCCCTGTGACCTCCGTAATGGCGAAGCTGTGGAGAAGCTGGTACGGGATAGCATTGCCACGCTGGGCGGCCAGATTGATCTGTTGATCAATAACGCGGCGTATGCCTGCTTCAAGCCCTTTGAGGAATTGAGTCTGGAAGAATGGCAAACGACACTGGACGTGAATCTGACGGCCTGTTATCACAGTATTCAGGCGGTTCTGCCCGCTATGAAAGCGCGGAAGCAAGGCCGCATAATCAACATCTCCAGCGTATCCGGTCTCAAAGGTATCCGCAACCAGACCGTCTACTGTGCTTCAAAATTTGGACTCATCGGCCTCACAAAGGCCCTGGCCATTGAGCTGCGCGAATTTGGCATTGGTGTCAGTGCACTCTGCCCCGGTGGTGTAGCGACCCGGCTCACGGCGGAAAACATGCCGGAACGTAATCAAGACGACTGGATGACCCCCGAAGACATCGCCCACGCTGCGCTATTCATGGCCACGCAAAGCGATCGTACCGCCACGGATATCCTGCACGTTCGTCGTTTCCAGGGCGACCCGCTCTAACCCCCGTCATTCCTCACCCCTTGTCATTCCCGCGGAGGCGGGAATCTCCACGTAGTACTCCCAACTCAGGTCGGGACCGAAAGCGTAATAATCCCGGTTGAACGTGCCTGTTTTCCGGGGCAGAGCCCCGGTGTATGCATTCCCAAGCTAGCGCTTGGAAACGAGGGAAAATTTTGTCTGGTTACTTCGAGTCGATGCTCTCAATCGTGATGTGGTGGTTGGTATAGATACAAATATCCCCGGCAATGGTCAGGCTGTCCCGCACAATGTCTTCCGCAGACAAATCCGTATGCTTAATCATGGCCCGCGCTGCGGCCAGCGCATAGGAGCCCCCGGAACCAATAGCAAGAATGCCGTCCTCCGGCTCGATAACTTCGCCATTCCCGGAAATCAGGAGGGACTTTTCACTATCACAGACTGCCAGGAGGGCATCCAACTGGCGCAGATACTTGTCTGTCCGCCAGTCCTTGGTCAGTTCCACTGCGGCCCGTAGCAGGTTTTTGTTATATTCCTTCAGCTTTCCCTCAAAACGGTCAAACAAGGTGAATGCATCCGCCACCGCGCCTGCAAAGCCCGCCAATACCTGACCGTCCGCCAGATGACGCACCTTCACGGCATTGCCCTTCATCACCGTATTTCCCAAGGTGACCTGGCCATCCGAACCCAGGGCAACCTTGCCATCCTTACGTACTGCCACAACGGTGGTCCCGTGATACTGTTCCATTATTTACTCCTTTGATGCTTTTTGCTTCAGCAAAAACGTCTGTAGTGCATCGAGGTTATCTGCGTTTAATAAATCGACCCCCGCTTCATAGAGTAAGGGCCATGTAGTGCTTGGTCTTGGCAAGGCCCAAAAGCGTAAACGTTGACCGTTTGCATGGGCCTGCTTCACATAGTCCTCAAGTTTAGCACGCTCCTCTTCGGGGAAGGTACCTGTGCCCTTCCATGTAAAGGCAGCGGCCCAACTGTGGCTGATTAAGGGCATGAGGTTGGGGTTGCTATTGCCCAGATTATTGAGTCGCCCATCAATCCCAACCAGGCGTTCGGCTTCCTTTGACACTGTACGAAAAGGCCGATTTCCAGAGAGTATAACCGTCACCGCGCCGGGCGTTGTTTTCTCATCGGTGAATACAGTCAGCATATCCCGATATTTTTCCAGCAGCGGTTTCAGCGCGGTATAGGTATCGTCTGCACGGGATTTGAAATCAATGAGTAAGGTGAGCGAGATTCCTTCGGTATAGACCCAGCCGTTGTTGGCGTCCATGTGTTTTTTCAACGGTGCCAGATAGAGGGCCTCCAGGGTTTTTTCCGCCTCAACCTTGTCCAGGTCGTGGGCCACCAGCAGGGCACCCTCCACCAGATGGATATCGGCCTCCACGCTACAAACACCATGGTCGAGGGCCGTTTGGAGCGGAACAGCGCGCGTGTAATCATTGTGGGAATGGGCACGTTCCAATGCTACAGGACCCGCAAAGGCTGCCCAGGGTATGAGGACCATCAACAGTAGCAAGCTAAAATATCTCATGGCACATCGTTCTCCAATAAAGCTTTCAGTTTATCTTTTTTAACACCGACATCCCCGGTCCCCAGGTCAGGCATAGACTGTTCCTGTAAGTTCAGTGGATTTCCATCCCGTTGCTGAATTTGCAAACCCATACGCCAATCCCCCTGCATCTGGGTACTGCGTACCAGGATACGATTTACACCCGGCCGCAGCGTCGTCCGAATTCGCAGTGCTTCCTCCTGGAATTCGCTCAGCACGTCACCCGCTTTCAGGGCCTTGGCATTCAACCAGACCGCGATACTATCGTCATAATCCAGCACCAGCACGACGGGTGTCCAGTCCGGCACATTGATCGTGGTACGTGCAAATGCACTGGCCTCATTAAAAGGTCCAAAGATGGTTTTGAAATCCAGGAGTGCAAGTGCGCCACTCGCCGTGGCCGGTTTCCATACATACTGAATCCCCTCCAGCTCCAGGTGATCCAGTTTCGACAGGAGTGTGGCCTGTGCCGGGGTGGTTTCTTCCCGGTGTTGTGCATTTACAAATGCGCCCAATACCTCCCAATCCTGTACATAGCCCCATTGGGCCAGTATTGCGGATGCATCACCCCCTTCAATATCTTCCGGTTGAAAAGGTAAGCGCGCCATATCCGGTTTCGTCAACACCATGCTCATCTCGCTGCGCACAAAGTGCGTGGCCTCATCATCCGGATATCGATCGATGATTGCACCAGCGGCATCATACGCTGCTTCTACCAGCGTCGGATCCATAAACAGCTCACTGATCACAAGCAAATCGGTGGGGGTACCGACTTTTTTCAAATGCCCCAGAAGTGCTTTTATAACGGAAGGGGGCATGGTTTCTTTAAGGAGCGCTCTTCGTAAATCTGCTATGGCCCCGGATCTTTCTTCCTCTACCTCCGGGAGGACTGGCGCAGTAAGCACCGCCAGGGCTTGTTGTTGTAACCAGGGGGTGTTGATACGAATTACAGCAAGAACATCCTCCATAGCAGGTTGCTGCCCGGCCAATACTGCGGCCTGAAAGCGCAGCACAGCATCTTCACTGGCCAACGCACCTTCCAGCAAGCTATCCAATTCCTCATATTCCCGTAATTTTAATATTTCCAGAAGGGTGCTGCTCTGTACAGGATTATCACGGGCCACCATGGCGACCAGGTGTGCATCCAATTCTTCCGAAGGGTCCTGCACCAACAGGTCCATGGCTGTGCTGCGTAGTTCGGGCGTACCCAGATACCCCAATGCGAGTCCGGACACTTCACTGGAATTCAAAGCACTGAGTCCCAGCAATGCTGCCCGCAACTGATGCCGCTTGGTATAGAGCGTAGTAAACGACATAAAGATATTCTCGGCACCCGTCGGGTTTGCCTCCATCATCGCCTGTGCTGCCAGGAGTCCCAATTCCGCATATCGCGTGGATTCTTCAGCAGTGTAATTGGGTTGGGGCGGATAGGCCAATGTGGGGGCACCGCCCATTTTGGCCAGGGCTTCAAGGCAGGCCCAGGTTACCGGGCGTGAAGCCGTATTTTGTGCCAATGCGATGAGTGCATCTTGTGCTGCTACCGCTTTCCAGTTACCTAAAATCTGTATGGCTTGTACCTGGGTAGTCTGGGGGAGACTTTCCAATGCCTCCAGAATAAATCCCGTGGTCTCTGTCGGGGGCAATAGACCCAGTGCGGTCATGGCGGCATCCCGCGTCGCCATACGCCGTCCCCACTGCAACAGCACTACAGCATCTTCAGCGCGTGCCACATAGCCCAGCGCATGGAGTACCCCGCGTTGGGCATCCTCACGTGCTATACGCGAGGCCTCGCGCTCCTGTGCAGCCAGTGCCGCTTCATGCCAAATCCAGAGGGCCTCCATCCAGTTGCCGGGTGTTTTCTGTTCATCGGTCCAACCGCCCATGGCATGCATGGATTCCAGATATCCCAGGAGCACCTCCCTAAATTGGGTTCTGCCCTTCTCATCCTCCGGTGAAATCTGTACAGCGCGGCGATATAAATTCTGTGCTGCACTATGACGAATGGCAGCGTCCTGATCCAGCAAGGTTTCCAAGGCAACGATTACGTCATCCTGGTCAGCAGCAAAGGCTATGCCCCATGGGGCCGTTGCAAGTGCGAAGGACAATAGCCCTGCAACAGCCAGGCGTTGTAGGTGTTGCATCAACTTCGCCATGGCCCACGTCCCGCCTGTTTCAAATGTCGATTCGCGAGTTCATCGTCCATGAAACCGTGTTCATCCGGTGAATAGGTGAGTGGACGTGCCAGTGTATAGGCGACATTGATAAGACTACCCACCTGTGCCGCACGGCAGCCCCGCTCTATTAAGCTCGTGGATTGTGCACGATTGCGTATGGCATCCATCCAGACGGATACGGGTTCCCGTGCAGGTGCTCCGGAATATTCACCCACGTCGATGGTTTCACTGCTGAGGGTAACTTTATCTGTGCCGCATAACCCCAGGCTAAGGGTGCCGGATTCACCTTCGAAACGTACGCCAAGGGCCGGGGTGTCCGATTGTTTTGGGGCCTGGGTCCATTGGAGGTTAAAGCCGTCTTCCCATTGCAGGCGGGCGTTCATGGTTATTGGGCAATCCCACAACCCGGATGCGGGTGCCTCGCCTGTGGCCTCGACCTGTACGGTCTGATCCAGTTTCCGGTCAAGGCAATCTAGTGCAGCATCAAAACAGTCTGCACCTATGAATTTGACCATGCCACCGCCATAACGCAAGAGCCAACGGTGATTCACATGGGCGCAAGTGCTGTTATACGGGTGATAGGGTGCTGGCCCCAACCATTGTTCCCAATCCAGGTTCTCCGGTACAGGCCCATAATGCTTAGCCTCCCCGCCAGCTACATTGGGCGGTGCCCAGCAATGTACCTGGTTAATGGCGCCCAACGCTCCGGATTGGATAAGTGCCCGTGCATGTAGTACCGCGCCTTGTTGTGGGGTACGACTTCCAACGTGGACGATGCTTCCCCAGCGTTGTGCTGCTTTCTGAACCTGCATGGCTTCATCAATACTTTTTACAGCAGGCTTTTCGATAAATACATCTTTCCCTGCCTGGCATGCATGGATGGCCTGGAGGGCATGCCAGTGATCGGGTGTAGCGATGACTACGCCGTCAATATCTGCCTGTGACAATACCTCACGATAATCGCTGAAAAGTTGTGCGTGGGGGCCGATTTTATTCGCAGCCCGCTTCAAATGTTCGCTATCCACATCACATAAGGCGACAACATTTTCCTTGATATGATCCAGCAGTACGTGGCCCCGTTGGCCCACACCGATCTGGGCAAGACGGATGCGGCTATTCGCTCCGGCACGGCCTTGCAGGCCCAGAACACCAGACGGCACGATGAGGGGCGCAACGCCCAGCATGCTCTTGCCGAGGAACTGGCGGCGTGTGTGTAATCCTTTTGTCATAATGCGGGTACAACTCCAATTAAAGAACCCACAGTATACCCAATGGGTATTCATGAAAGGGAGTTTTACAATAACGACGTGGCCCTACATGTTATTTTCCCTCGTTCCCATGCTCTGGGTTGGAATGCATAGGGATCTTAAAGATACAAAGGGAACACTACTGTACTCAATATTTCGCCCGGATTCCCACGCACAGACCGTAGCACGGTATGCAACAGGGTACCAGAGGGCCTGGTGTTAACCCTTGGATTCAACCTTGTAGTGTCAATAACTTTATCGACCTACCCTAAAATTGGTATAACTACTCCTCCTTTAACCCGGCAGGAAAATACAACACTTATGCCCAAGCCCCTTATATTGGTAACCAACGACGATGGTATCCGTGCGCCCGGTCTTAAACTGCTGGCCAATGCCCTCAGCACTATCGCGGATGTACGGGTATATGCGCCCGATCGTGAGCGTAGTGCCGTGAGTCATGGCGTGTCACTCCATCATCCCTTGCGTGTCACCCGGCTCAAGGAGAACTGGTACATGGTCGACGGTACCCCCGTGGACTGCGTCATGCTTGCTGTGCGTGAGTTGCTGGGGCGCAAGCCTGATCTCGTGGTGTCGGGCGTGAATCCCGGTGCGAATCTTGGCGATGACGTTACCTATTCCGGGACAATGGCGGGGGCCAGAGAGGGTATGCTCCTGGGTGTACCTGCTATTGCCATGTCTGATGTATCCCATAGGCCGAAACACATGGACACAGCGGCTCAGGTGGCGGTGAAGCTGGCGCAATACGTCCTGGCTCATGGCCTACAGAAAGATACAGCGTTGAATGTGAATGTGCCCGATGTGCCCTTTGATGCGCTACAGGGTGCAGCCATAACACGCATGGGTCAGCGCGACTACATGGACGAAATACTGGAACGTAAGGATCCCCGGGGCAGGAAGTATTATTGGATTGGTGGTTCGGCACCTACGCATATTTGCGAAGCGGGAACCGACTTTGAAGCTATTGAAGCGGACAAGGTGAGTATCACACCCATCGGACGCGACACCACACAACACAATGCCCTTGAAACATTAAACGATTTACCCCTGACCTTTTAGAAAGAATGACACACGCATGAAATGGATTCGTACGATATACGATTGGGTGCTTGGCTGGGCTGATTCAAAGTATGGCGTGGTCGCTCTCGCGGTACTCTCCTTTGCTGAAGCCTCCTTTTTCCCGATACCCCCCGACGTGTTACTTATTGCACTCTGTATCGGTATGCGCAAACGTGCCTGGTGGTTCGCCTCGGTCTGCGCTGTGGCCTCGCTCTTTGGCGGTGCCCTGGGCTATCTCATTGGCTGGGGGTTCTGGGAAGCGACCGATACCCTCTTCTACACCTATATACCGGGCTTCAGCGAAGAGAAGTTCAATATGGTCGGTGAGCTATATGATGCCTATGACTTTTGGGTCGTTTTCGTTGCTGCATTCACACCCATCCCCTACAAGGTCATTACCATTGCTGCCGGGGTATTCCAGATTAACTTCCCCATGTTCATGGTGGCATCTCTCGTGGGGCGTTCCGCGCGCTTCTTCCTGGTGGCGGGACTCATCTATAAATTTGGTGAGCCCATCCGAAATTTCATCGACAAATGGTTCAATATTCTCGTGGTGGTCTTTACTGTTCTGCTCATAGGCGGATTTATCCTGTTGAAGCAGGTGGGACATTAAGCGGATGGTTTTGTCGTAGGCTCCGACTGGGCGCTGGGATACCGTTGGGGGCCGAAGCTCGGCTTGCAATAACCCGCTTTCGCGGGAAAGACAGGCGGGTGGATTTATCCTGTTCCCCTCGTTACCATGATCCGCGCGGGAATGCATACGAATTTCTACAAGAACGCAACGATTTTATAGCGCGTATATGAATGGTGCGATGACGCCGCTGGTGCCTGCTAAAGTGAAGATCATACCCAGGATAAGAAGAGCGATGATGATGGGTGCGAGCCAGAATTTTTTCCGCACTTTCATGAAGTCCCAGAATTCACCGAAGACACCCCGGTCATTCACGGCTGGCTTTTCAATCTGGATGGGGGATTCGTGCTTTTGGGATTCGTCGTTCATGAACTGTACTCGTTAGATGTGGGTTTGTGCAGTTGGTATTTTAGAACTGTTGGCGATACCGATCAAATTCTTCCGGTTGTTCCTCGGCCTCTTCCCAATAGGTCTCGCCGTCGGGCAACCACTTTCTGCGCATGGAATCCTCTTTGGAAACGACAAAGACCAGGCGGATAGGCGTAATGATGAGGTAGAAGATGATGGTGAGCAGGACATGGGTCATAATGAAATTCAAGACTTCGGCCAGTTTAATCCAGGCAATAAAGACGGGCTTTAACAAGGTTGGTGCAATGGCCCCCAGGACCATGAGTACAGTGCCGATGGCCCACAGGATACTGGGCAGAGCCGCCATGTCGAAGCCATGAAAGGCCCAGCGAACCAGCCCCAGGAGGATGAAGGCAGCACCGACCACCAGCCCGAACTTGCGCTGTTCACTTTTATCGTTGGTATTAATGTTTAACATGGGTTATGT
>CALAXS010000804.1 GCA_937895305.1 uncultured bacterium | reverse complement strand
CCAACAGCTTATCCACCTTACCCTCGTCCAGCATACCTTGAAGTCCATCGAAGTATCAATACCTTAATTCAGGTGGGATTGCACCCAAATCCCCATGGCTTCCAATACCGCATCCTGATCCAGGTCGTTCATGAGTTCATGGTAGGCACCAGGATAGAGGGTCAGGGTCTTGTCCCGGGCGGTGCTTTGCTCGTGAAGAAAGGTACTGGCTGAGCAGGGCACAAGGGCATCCGCATCGCCATGGATGATGTACACGGGCAGGGTAATGTCGCATAGCTTGGGGCGTATCGTATTCACCGCATTGGCCAGTTCAGCACCGGTGCGGGCAGTAATCTTGCTGTGATTATTGAGTGGATCGCTGTCATAGGCTGCAACGACTTCGGGGATTCGTGAAACTGAGGATGCGGGTAAGTCTTCGACAGGGAGTCCGGGACAGATCTTGCTGAGGATACCAGCCAGAGCCAGGAGAATGGGGTTTACATCTTTGAGGTCGAGGAAGGGACTGCTGAAGACGGCACCACAGGCTGTACAATTTGTGCTGGTGAGCAGGTGGGCGAGCACGAGCCCTCCCATGCTATGCCCCATGAAAATACGGGGGGCATCGCCCAGTTCCGTATCAAGTAAATCCACGAAAGCCTTTGCATCTTTAACGAGGTTATCGAAGGAAGCTATGGTGCCGCGTTTGCCGGGGGAGTTGCCGTGGTAGCGATGATCGTAGCCCCACACAGCAATACCCAGACTATTAAAATGAGCCGCTACATGATCATAGCGTGCACTGTGTTCGCCGTAGCCATGAAAAAGAATGATATGACCACGTGCATCGGCAACAGGCCATGAACGTCTGTACAACGCTGTGCCGTCACTACCGTTAAATTCAGATTCTTCTGCCATGTGGACCTCCTGGTTAATTTTCGCCCGGAAGCATCATAGCAGGATGATGCAGTATTGAATAGTGACAAGTTCCGCGATGGGTATCTATGTTTGACATCAAACGGTAATGCGCTATACAATCAAGACCGATGGAGGTTGACGTGGCCAAGAAAGACATAGATATCCGCAATATAAGGCACTTCTCAATGGGCGAGCCCGGAGCAAAACTGGGGCGCTTTTTGGGAAAATTGTTTAATTGGCGCGTAATCGGTACACGTCCAGAGGCAAAGAAGGCGATTTTTGTAGCAGGGCCTCATACATCGAATTGGGATCTCCCCCGCATGTTCTTAACCGTCATGATTCTTAAATTACCGGTGTACTTCATGATGAAAGACAATGTTTTCTGGTGGCCACTGACGATTTTCTGGAAACGCGTTGGTGGGATACCCGTGAATCGCAAGGAGCCCGGGAACCTGGTAAAAACGATAGTAGCAGCCTTTGAACAGCGTGAAGAGATGTATCTGGTGATTGCGCCAGAAGGTACACGAAAAAACGCTGAGTATTGGAAGACTGGTTTTTACCGGATGGCTGAGGCGGCGAATGTGCCGATAGTTTATGCCCATTGTGATTGTAAGAA
>CALAXS010000803.1 GCA_937895305.1 uncultured bacterium | reverse complement strand
TCTCCCAGTACGATGATATCAAAGAGTCCATCATCCGTTTCCCCGTTGGGGGCCATGTGCATGCCACCACCAAAGTAATTGCCGTTGCAGACTGCGATGGATTTTATGGTGAGCTTTTCGTCTACCCCATCATCGATCTGTAAATGTACGCGCTGGTTTTTATATTTGAATATGGTCTTGAGCATGACCCATTGAAACACAAGACGCGAGCCCAGCATACGCCCGACGGTCACTTTTGCAATGGCCCTGTCCATGACACCGCCCAACCCGAAGCTGGTGATGTTGTCAAAGTAGCGTACACAGGTTTCTCCGGCATCACTAACAAAGGTCAACTTCCCCACATCCACGGTGCGTACCGTGCCCTGACAAATATGGTCGATTTGTGCATCCACACTTTCGCCTATGCCGAAGGTCCGCCGAAAGTCGCCCCCTGTACCACTCGACAACAGGGCCAGGACCACATTGGGATTCAACGCTTTATCCTCTTTGATGAGGCCATTGACCACTTCGTTGACGGTACCATCCCCACCCACAGCTATAATTTGTTCAAAGCCTTCTTCAACCGCCTTTCGCGTAATTCCAACAGCATCCATGGGTGCCGTGGTATAGCGCGTCTCGACTTCACCCAATCGCGCACGCAGCTTTTGTTCTATAGCTGGCCAACGCTTCCTGGTGCGACCCCCGGAGGAATTCGGATTTATGATGGCGCAAGTTCGCATATTAATCCTGGTCCGCTTTTTTGTAACCCGACTTTATAAACACTGCCTCAACCTGATCCAGCTGCGATTGCGTTTCGACATGGGTCCACCCCAGCTCCTTCTCCATCCAGCGCGCCACTTTTTGGAGGGCCGCATCTCCAGGATGACCCAGCGTGCCCAGACCGGTACGTCGAAATATGACATCCTCCAGCGCGCACGCCAACTCTTTACGAACTGCATAGATGACCTGTGCGCCAATCTCAAAACGGTCGGCACAAATCGCTTCCGCCCATTCAGGATCTTCCGCTGTTAATGCCAGGACTTTATGCAAACATGTACCATACTGCTCTGCAAGGTAGTCGAGCTGCTCTTCATCGTAGTCATTGTACCGTCGGTAGCACTTTTTGAGGAAGGCATCAAAATCGCTAATATCCCCACCCATGACGGGTGTGACATCGGTTAGCGGTTCCCGGTATTTTCGGTCCAGTTTTTCAAACACCCGGTCCACCACTTCTTCGGCCAGACTGCGTGAGGTAGTCCATTTCCCGCCTATAGCCGTCAATACCCCCTCGGGTCCACCATGGCGGGCATGATCAACCACTTCCGCCTTTCTGCTGGCACCGTAGGATTCATCTTCGTTACTTTCCACCTTCACCTTTGTTTCCCGATCCACGATAGGGCGCAACCCCGCATAGGTATGCAGCACATCAGCGCGCTTCAACTTTACTGAGGGATAAAATTCGTTCACCTGTTTCAGCATACTCTGAATATCTTTTTCCGTGGCATACACTTTCCCGGGGTCGCCCTTATACACCGTGTCCGTAGTACCGATAATCGTATGGCCCCGCCAGGGGATGAGGAAAAAGTGACCCTCATGACCGTTTAAACCAATGGCGTGACCTTCCGTCAGCTTGCGGACAATCAGGTGGATCCCCTTGGAGCGGATAAGCTTTCGAGGGCTACCCCCTTCCTGTAAGGTGCCCATGAGTACATCGGCCCAGGGGCCGGAAGCATTGACAAAACATTTGCCTCGAACCGTATATTGCGTTTGTGTAAGCAGATCCTCTACCTGTACCGCAGCAAGCGTATCTTCCTCGCTTTCAAAACCTGTGACACGACCATAGTTCATAGCGACCAAACCCTGTTCACGTGCAGCAAGGATACAATCCAGTGCCAGGCGCTCCGGGGAGTGCATCTGGTAATCATAAAAAATGGCTGCGCCCGTGGCCTTCAACGCATCCATCCCCGGTTCCAGTGCCACCGCATCCGCCCGCTTCAGCATCTGGTGCCGTGGTAGGTGAAGACACGGATCATCCAGACGATTCCGATCAAAGGACAAGACGTCATACATGCTTATGAAAACATGCATAGCCGTTCGTGTTTGTGCACCACTGCGCCAGGTAGGCAACATGAATTTAAGGGGTCGCATCATGTGGGGCGCGTTCTTTGCCCAGAGTCTGCGCTCACGCAAGGATTCGCGCACCAGGCTGAATTCAAAATTCTTCAGGTACCGTAGTCCGCCGTGGATCATCTTGGATGAAGCAGAGGTGGTCGCAGAAGCAAAGTCATTTTGTTCAATGAGCGCAACGGTTAATCCACGCAAAATGGCATCACGGGCGACGCAGATTCCGGTGATACCCCCGCCGATAACGACGAGATCGAAGCACTCGCTATTTAATGCGTTTAAATCACGTGGCATGGTCACTCCTTCATAAGACCGTCCCATACTACGCAGGTCTGCAACAAAAAATAAAGAACGACGCAAACAAAAAAAATCCCGTTGGTTTTCAGCCACCGGGATAAAAGCTTCGATTCTAATTTGCGCACGCTACATATTGTTTTCCATGGCATCAACTTCGCGCTCTATACGTTCCTGGTTCTCCCAGCCTGAACCCCGCTTCTTCCAGAAGTTCAGGGCACTGTACGCATCGTCTGAAAGGTTGCGTAAATCCACCACGGTGGGCGACACAAAGATAAGGAGTGTACGAATATCAGCTTCGGAAGAACGTCCCCGGAAGGGCATACCCAGTACGGGTACCCGGCCTAATATAGGCACACGTCGCTCTGTCTTGCGCAGGACACGACTGGAGAGTCCACCGATTACGATGGTATGGCTATTGGGCACCAAAACCGCACCCGTCTGGGAGCGGGTAGAGAATACGGGCATGTCTACACCACGGATATTATCGACCCGGGCAATGTCAGTCACATCCAGTTGGGTAATGTTCAGCTTGACCATATTGTCGGGTAGAATGGTGGGGACCATAGTGAGGGATACACCGAGGTCGCGCCAGGCTACGGCCAACTGGGGTCGGCCTTTGGGGTAGGTCACGGATTGGTAGGGAAATTTCCCGCCTGCCTTGATAGACGCTGTTTGATTGTCAATGACCAACAGTTCGGGTTTGGAAATCAATTCGCCGTCGGACTTACGCTCAATGCCACGAAAGACAGCATCGAGTGTGCCACGGTTGGACTTGATGACCGAAGCTGTGAGCCCAAAACCTGCAGGAGATTGAATACCTGCTGCACCATCGAGATCTGGACGTATGGGAGCAGGAAAGGCCGGATTGGTGTATTGGGGTTGAAAAGGTGGATTGGGTGAAGTGGATGTCGGTATGGGCAGTGATTCCATTTCAAAGTCAGACAAAGGATTAAATACACTGGAGGTGACCTGCTGCACAGAACCGGTCTGCTCGACTCCTTCTACAAAACGGGTATAATTCAGGTTGGTACCCAGATTGCGAAGTCCTGATTCGTTGGTTTCGCTGATCCAGGCCTGAAGCTGAACCTGACGAATATCAACCTGCGGTAAAGGCACGGGTGCAGCCTCTGGCGCAGGGGCTGGAGCAGGGGCTGGAGCAGGGGCTGGAGCTGGGACTGGAGCTGGTGCATCCTGAGCGGAGGTCACTGCTGATGCCAGAATCAGGGATACTGCTATAATTGATCCGCGTATCATCCGTCATCACTCCCCAATTGCTTCGTCACACCACTCGATTTCGATCCCCCGGTTATGCCTTTTACAACACCCTGGGGAATATCCGCAATATCTTCGATCACACCGGTAATTACGTCGGTGGGTTTTTTATCCTCTATACCATCTGCACCTTCAAACCCGAAATCATCTGCAATGGTGAAGGTACGTTTCCAATTTTCCACCTTGATAAGGAAAACCAGTTCACGCCGCTCCCTTGAAGTATTCTGGTTGCCCAGGCTGCTACTCAAAGGAAGGCCCGGTGCAGAAAATGGAAGGATGCGTTGTACCACATTATTGGCGATGTCTTCGCCCTGGGCCAGCCAGGGTAACGTGTTCAGGGTTTTGCTGTCCTGGTTCCGATAGAGACCGCCCAGGATTAAAGTCTGTCCATTACGAACCCATACCCGCGTGGTCATGGAGCGCTCAACAAATTCAGGGACGGTAATGGCGTTTGAGTTGTTATCGAAGATACCGCCTGTACCTGCAAGCAAGTCATCCAGGGCAACCACAACTCGCTGCCCTTCTTCACTCACTGTGGCTGTCAGTTGAAGTTCGATATAGGTATCTTCTTCCGTCGAAAAATTACCGTCATCATCAATTACCTGTAAGGCGTTCACTTGCAGGGTTACACCTGTGGGTTTAAATTCGGTGACCTGGTGTGCGGTGGAGCCTACGACCATGGTGGATTCAAAACCCACGTCCTGGGTAGTCTTGATAATGGTCGGCGGCCAGGCCGTCCCCGCTTCATCTGCACCGACCGGGACAACCGCCCGTGGACGGGAAAGGATAAAGGCACGGTTCTGGTCGACCAGGCCCTGAAGTACGACTTCAAAGTTGCCATAGTTACTCACGAGGCGATCAAGAAATACGGTCAGACCTGCTGTGGTCGTACTGGGGAAGGTAACATCCCCCGTAGTAATAAGGCGATTACCCGGTCCAATCACCACACCCTGTTGATCCAGCTCACCCCGCTCTTTGAAATAGGCACTGAGTCCCGTTTCCACACCCTTGGAGGCCTGGAATTCCACAATCTTGACCGACACATCCACTTGCCTGGGTGCAGCCTGCGGCCAGGCGGTAGCACAGAGCAGCAGGGTCAGCAAGATGCCTGTTATCTGTTTATAACTCATGAAACCTCGATCAGTCATAGTACGCCACACATTCATAACGTTGAACATTTTCAATTGTATCAAACTGGCTGAACTGGGTACTGAATGCACGGGTATCACCAGGCCGTAAATTGCCCAGTGAAATGGTCTTCACTTCGTAAACCACGTTTTGAATATTGTAGATCGTAATCTGAATCCGGACATTGGACAGGGACCGGGTACCCCTGTTCAAGACCTGACCCGATACATTGTATTTATTGTGAAGGGCTGTGCGGTTGTCGTCGTAATAACGTCCACTGCGAAAGGAGTTGGTATTAAAAATGGCCAGTGGATGACGTTCCGCTTCACGACGGAGTACTTCATTGGGAGTAAGGACAATCCACACACCTGCTTCGTTCTGATCCATGCGATTTCGAATCGTACTGTCGTTTTCAAATTCGGGCCAATGCCCCAGTATTTTTCGATAGATGTGACCGCTCTCTTCAAATTGCGCGTTCAGCCAGTAGAGGTCTGCCAGTTGAAGCTGCAAAGCCAGCTCATCAGGCTCTTTTTCGGTCTTTTCCCGAATCTCTTCAATTAACTCGCCCAAGGGCTTGCCTTGGGTATTACGCTCTTCCACCTTGGTGGTCAAGCCATCCAGGTACGCCTGTGATTCTTCAGCAAACTCACCATTGGGATCGATTTTAAGATACGATTTAAAATATTTGGTGGCATTATCCAGGCCGTTGATATTGTAGTACGTCAACCCCAACCAATAACGGGCTTCAATCCCTGCATCCGCATTGGGATACTTTGCTGCTATATCCTGAAGCCGCGGTATAACATGAGAATAGTCTCCTGCCTGAAACTGACGCTTGGCAGCAGCAAGTTCTTTACCCGCTGCACTGGTATGCAGGGATCGGTTGTCCATATTGGGGTTTGCACCGATGGGTGGTGACATGGGATTTGAGACGGTGCTACATCCCACAAGTAAAATTATGATCAGGCCAAGACTGGCCTGTATTCCCCCTACTACAGTCCACTTCCATGTATCCCGAAACCATTGCAACTTAAGACGTTTCATATCTGAGCCAGATGCTCTATTCCTCATCCGCAATCGCTGTTAAAACTTTATCGGTAATTTCTTCAGCTGCAATCGCTGGAGTTAATTCTGCCAAATAGTCTTTTTCGCCTACCAGGTCATACCCTCCATCACCAGCCACATTTTTGATGGCACGGACTGCATGTTCGCTGGCCCGGCTCACTAAAATCCAGTACTGGGCAGAACCCTTATCAATTTTCATCTTACGAAGTTCTTTAAATTCAGGTGTAGCCTTGACCACCTTCTCGTAATTCACGCTGGCGGGAATTTCAAAATTTGCCGGATTGCCTACATAAATCGATTGCGCATCTACTTGATCGGCAGGAATACTCGTGGCCATAGCCGAAGGCACCAGCAGGGCAAGGGCCACTGCCACTACAATCAGTATACGTATTAAAGGGTACATAGGTCTACCTTTCAGGAAGCCACAAACTTCTATAGCTTCAGGCTCAAAGCACTATAGTGAGAATACTAAG
>CALAXS010000802.1 GCA_937895305.1 uncultured bacterium | reverse complement strand
TACAGGTATATCTTTAAATGTTCTGCATCAATAACGCTTCGAACAAGTCGCCCAATCTCAAGGCCATTGAGTTCGGGCATGGCTAATTTTATGAGGAGTGCTTTTGGCAAAGCGACGCGCAAATGGTACATGGCATCTACCACGTTCTGAGCACTTACACATTCCTGGTTGGCCGCCTTCAATTCGTCCAGGCATTTATGGGCCACGTCCAGGTCGTTCTCAATAATCAGCACCTGTTTCCCCGGCGCTAATTCACCACGATCAGATCGACGTCGTTCGGATACGCGGGATATGTAGCTGGCGAGTGCAACGAGACCGTTGGTCTCGTCTTCTTTAAAGGCGAGGCCATGGTAATATTGATCACCATTTGCACGGGAATTACAAACTGTGGCTACAGCATTGTCAAGGACTTCACCGTCTGGAAAAACAAAGCTCAGCGCAATCTCGGTCTTGGGGGTCAATGCCTCATCGAGGACAACGCAACAGCCCCCGAGGCTGACATCCAGCAGATTCCCGGTGAGCGTCTCGTTCTCATTTCTGGTTATGGTGCAGGGCACAGACACTGTAATACGTTCTGTTTTGCGGAAGTCCACATGCTCAATAGCGTCGGGCCATTTCAGGCGAATAAAGTTTCCTGCAGCATCCTTTTCCATCCCCAGTACAGGCGTGTCAAAAGCGCAGGCCTGGCCATTGAGCAGATAGCGCACACCACAGACATCTTTTTCGGCCAGTGCGCATTTCCCATTATTGCCGCGTGGATTATCGACAAGGATATAGCTGCCCACTTGCCAACCGCGGATAACCGAGGGGATCCGAGGGCTTAATTTTACACTCGGGTCTGTATGGACGATGATTGCAACACCGACCTCAAGATAGTGATCGAGTCGTTCGTTTTCCGAGACCATAATTTATCCCCTCCAATGGTACCCCCATCAACAACATTCCCTCACGACAATTAACGTATCACGAAAATCTGTGCATTGCAAATTCGTGCTGCAACAATAGCGTATTATAGCAATCCTAATTGCAGGGCCAGGTCATGGGCACAGGGGTTTCCCAGTCTTCATTCATTTCGGTGGGGAGTTGAAATACAGCATCCCCCGCCCTGTTGCTGAAGTATAGGCGGGATGGGGATTTTGTGTAGGTATTCCCGTCGGCCCAAAAGGCAAAGAAGTCGGGATGGGCATTGGTAGGCCGACGCACATAGCTGTGATTCAAGGGACTCTTACAGGTGAGCTGCTTGACCTTGGACCAGGTTGCACCCTTGTCGGTGCTTTCCCATAGGGCGACTTCACCTCCTGCGCCCCAGGGCTGCGGCCCGGGTTCGGTGGGTCCATAGATTCGCCAGAGTTCGTCGGACTCTAGCCAGAGCTGGCCCATGTCGTAGTTGTGGGTGGAATTAGTGACTTCGTGGTAGATCCATTGGGTGCCGTCCCAGCGCACAATCATCCAGGTACGGGGGTCGCCCTGGGGACCGGGCATGTGGTGACTGCTGGTAACAATGAGGATAACAGGATTTCCGGCTTCGTCGAAATCCAGGTCTTTCATGTAGACAAGGCGGCCTTCGGCCTGGAAGTCGCGAATCAGGGATTTGTGCGCTTTGTCAGTAATGGGTGGCTTGATGGTCTCACCCGTGACGGTGGTCCAGGTTTTACCCATGTTGTTGGTCTGGACATAGTAGAGGTTAGTACGTTTGTCTACCGTGCCACCGGGGTGCATGTTAAAGGCCGTGGCGACCATACCATCGTCGCGCAGGGCGCTGGCCTGGTAGTGGCCCCCCATACCTGCGAGGCGGGTATCGTTGCTCCAGATAATACCGTCGGGACTCGTACTCCAGTAGAGTTCGCGGCCTTTGGTGTATTTGGTGAAGCAGTGCATGAAACCTTTACCCGCTATCCACCAGGGCTGGGGGTAGGTCAACTCGGCCTCGCGCACTTGCTCAAAGCCTTCTATCGAATGGGGGTTCCGGCTTTTATAGATGAAACCGGGCCGTGAGCGGCCACGGCCACTGACAAAGATCCAGAGGTGGCCGTCGTCGTCCATGGCGATACTGGCATTATCGTGGGGGTCGTCAACGCCATTTTTATCATGGACTACTAGTGGTCGGGAAACTTTGCCTGTGGCATGGTCATAGGCACCTACCATGATGAGAAGGTAGCGCTCGCAGTCTTTGGAGCCGCCATAAGTGAAGAAGGTCTTGTCTGCTTTTTCAGAGTAGAGTGCAATGGGGCGGTGCTTGGCCGTATACGTGCCCAGGCCACCGGAGTACTTGTCGCCATACTCCCCGAATTGTCCCAGCGTAAACCAGATGCCGTTGTAGCCCGGCTCATGGCGCAGTTCGGAATCCTGGCCGAAAGTAGGACTTGCGCAGGCTATGAGCAGAAGCAGGGGGCAAACACGATTTAACAGGGTAAACATAAGCACTCTCCATTACAGACTTTAGGTCAATATACGCTACACGAAGGTGAAAACGCCAAGTCCCCCTGCATTTTCTGTTGCGCCAGATTCACACACAGGCGTATACTGTGTCTATTGGTTCGAGGCATTTGCATAGCAATGCGATGCCACGCTAAGAGGGAATCCGGTTAAAATCCGGAGCTGCCCCGCAGCGGTACACAGGAACGAACGGCTTAATGATCGCACTGGTCTGAAAAGATTGGACCGGGAAGCGAAGCCCAGTAGAACACGGCCCCTGGCCGAATGCCTGTAAGCCCGAAGACCTGCCAATATGCAAGCCATTTGGGCTGTCGAGGCGCGCGGGAAAGCCGGACATACTTCCTTTCCCTTTCGTTCTCCATTTTGCCCCGGCTTGTAGTGTTGTTTTGCGTTGTGCAGGACAACAAAGCGAGGGCTGTATGTATGTTGGAGCGAAACATTTTTTTTAAGGGCTTTGTCGGGGCGACTTTCGCCTACTTCTTGCTCTTCTCCCCCACTTTTGCAACTGCCGTGGATGATCCCTGGGCGGACCGCGTGGTGTCGGCCAACATCAATGATCCGTTTTTGGGCTATGATAATCCACTGGAGGCGCTGGGTGCGCCATTGGGTGGCGGGGTCCATGCGCCGAGTAATGGCAGCATCGTATCGATTGGCGTTACGGGTAGCTCTATCGTGCTGGGTTTTGATACGCCTGTTGTGGATGACCCGGCCAATCCATTGGGCATGGATTTCATCGTGTTCTCCAATGCCTTCTGGACGGGAGGTAATCCGCAGAACAAGTTTGTGGAGCCTGCGCTCATCGAAGTGAGTGGAGATGTGAATGGCAATGGCCTGGCCGATGATGCGTGGTATGTCATTCCAGGCAGTCGCGCGCTCCCCCAGTCTACGGTTCCTGCGGGTATGGTGAATCCTGCGCAGGCCTTGGCGGGGGCTATCCTGAATCCCAACAGCACGGATGGTGATAGCGGGAATGATAATGATGAGTTTGATTGGGGTTATGCTGAGCTTTCGCCCACGCGAAAACCCTATCGCGATAATTATCTACGTCCGGATGATCCGTATACCGTGGGGCTGGATGCGTTGAGTGGCGGTGGGGATGCCTTCGATATTGCGTGGGCGGTGGATAATGGTGGTGGTGCGGCGGATCTCGGCGAGATTCATTTTGTCCGTATCTGGTCATTCATTACGGGAAGTCTGGGTGGACTGGGGACAATCTCGCCAGAGATTGATAGTGTGGCGGATGTAGACCCGTTGACGGACACAGACAATGATGGGGTGACGGATGCCTACGAAGTTCGGGTATCGGGTACCGACCCGAATCAAGCGGCCTCAACGGTTATCCCGCTGGAAACTGAATTCCCGGTGGCGGATGAGGTATTGGGGACGGTGACGTTGAATGAAGTTATGGAAGTCACTTTTGTGAGTTCGGGGCTGCGAAGTGGTGTACGGGATTTCAATATGAACGTGACGCTGGGGGTGGGTACGGATCCAGGCGATGCTATCGCGGGTAAAATAAAAAGTAATGCGGTGGTGGAGATGGCGAGTTCACTAAACGATTTTGTGGGTGGGCAGATCGCACCTGCGGAAGTGGTGATTGAGTACACCCCGTCGCTGATTGTGGGGATGGCCGAAGAGAGCCTCCGTCCGTGGCGACACGATGGGGCCGGGTATACGCAGGGTGGTATCAGCGATGTGGTGGTGGACCCCATACAGAACCAGATTTATTTCACCAGTCGATACAGCGGTATTTTTATCCTGGCGGGCGATGCCGGACCGGGTGATGTGACAGGTGAACTGCCGGGGCCATCGGCCTGGTGGGGTATCATCGTGCTGGGATTATGTGGACTGTGGCGGGTGCGACGATATGCGTAAAGAGGGCTTCACACTCATCGAATTGCTGGTGGTCATCGCTATTATCAGCGTCCTGGCCGCTATATTGCTGCCTGCACTGGGGCGGGCGCGAAGCCAGGCCCAGTCCATGCAATGTGTCAATAACCTGCGTCAGTTATTCCTTGCCAATACCATGTATGCTGCTGAGCACAACGGACATTATGTTCCTGCGGCTTCGGACCTCTATGATTTTATGCTGCCGGACGCACCGCCGGACCATTTTGGCGGGGCCATACGCTGGCACGGAGTGCGTGATACGCCCAACGCGAACACAGACTTCAATCCGGACAAGGGACCGCTGGCGGAGTATCTCATGGATGCGCGGGTGAAGGCGTGTCCGGTCTTCTCGGAGTTCAAGGAATCGGGTGATGTGAGTAATGCCTTTGAAAGTGGCACAGGGGGTTATGGGTATAACATGACCTATATCGGGTCTATGCTGACGCAGAGTGATGACCTCATCGCTGCGGCACGGAGCGGGGTCTTGGACTCGCGCGTTCAGGAACCGTCCAATACCATCATGTTCGCCGATGCCGCGCTACCGCAGGAAAATTATATTGTGGAATATGGTTTTCTGGAACCGCCCCATTACGCCACGGCGAATAATCCACACGGCGACATCAACTCTGAATCCTATATGGCGCCGTCGTTGCACTTTCGGCACAATGGGCGAATCAATGTCCTGTGGGCCGATGGGCATGTGACGTCGGAGAAATGGGCCTGGGCACCGGAAACAAATGTCTTTAACGGGAGCAATAACCGCTGGGGCACAGGGTGGTTCGGGCCGAAGAATAATAAGCTCTTTGATATTAACAAGAGCGGGTATGGAGAGTAGGGGAAAATACCTTAACGCAGAGACGCGGAGGACGCAGAGGGGGAATGGAACGCGGGTAACGCGGATAGGGGCGGATAAGAGGGGAAGAGGAAAATGAAAGGGGAGGTGCGGGGGTGCAGGGACAGGGTTAGATCATTGGGCCAGGATTCGTGACGCGGAGATTCCTGCCTGCGCAGGAATGACAGGTGTGTTGGTATTGTCGCTGTGATTGTTTAGTCGTCTGGACCAAGCCAGATTGCCACGCCTCGGTTACACTCGGCTCGCAATGACGGATGGGGTGGAGACGTTGTCATGGTTTCCCCTCTGTGTTCTCAGTGGCCTCTGTGGTTAAAATCCCGCCTTTTCCCTGTTGTGTTCTTTGTGGGGAATGGATTTTATTATTTCCCACGTCGTCTCAGCCCCAGTAGCAGTCGTTGCCATTCGGGTATCCCCAGCACATGTGCAGCGAGGGCGTAGAGCATTGCCCCCCCTCCCACGCTGAGTCCTATGTGGAGGAGTTGACCGGGTAGTCCTGGTGCGAGGTCTGCGGTGTAGCTTGCGATGCCCCATACGCCTGCGCCCATGATGAGTGCTGCGAGGAGGGTCTTGATGAGGCTGTCTGCGGCATCTTTGTCCATGAGGAGGCCGAAGCGTCTGGAGAGAAGAATATAGAGGAGGAGGAAGTTGACGGTGAAGGCAATGGAGGTGGAAAGAGCGAGGCCTTTGTAGCCGAGGGGGCCGACGAGGAGGAAGTTGAGAATGATGTTGAGGACCATGGAGATGGAGGCGATGATGACGGGGATACCGGGTCGTTTGATGGCGTAGAAGCCGTTGACGCCGACCTTGACCCAGGCGAAGGCGGGGAGGCCAATCGCGTAGAGGAGCAGGGCATTGGCGCACATGGTGGCGACGGCGGTGTCGAATTCGAAGCGTTGGAAGAGGAGGGTAACGAGAGGCTGGCTGAGGACCATAAGCCCGACCATGGCGGGAAGGATGAGGAAGGTGGAAGCGCGCAGGCCGTAGAGGATGGTGTCGCGAATGGCGGCATCATTCTTTTCTGCACCGCTCTTTGCAGCGGTGGGCAGGATAGCGACGGCGACGGCCATGCCGAACACGGAGAGGGGTAACTGGATTAGTCGGTTGGCGAAGAAGAGGGCGGAGACTACCCCCACGTCAAGTCCATAGGCGAAGAAGGAATCCACG
>CALAXS010000801.1 GCA_937895305.1 uncultured bacterium | reverse complement strand
CAAATTACCGAGTAGTTATCGTATACTTCTATTGCGATCCGTAGTATGGAAACTGCGGGTCGTTTTTTTATGGTCCTATGCACTGTGTTATGCTGATGCCCGGAAAGTCAGGGGCTTATGTTGCGGTTGGTAAAACGAATTTATTATCACACGGACGGGCGCATTGCCTTGGCGCTGGCCTGCATTGCAGCGTGCACGGCAGTGATCTATGTATCCACCTGGGGGCGTACGCCCCACTTCTTCCAGGAGACCTATGGTCCTGCTGTTATGCTGGCCACAGGCCACGGTTTCATCTCTCCCGATCTTGCACAATTGCCCGAGCTGGACACTTTTCTTCATCCTGTAATGCATGTGGGCCAGAGCCAGTTGCAGGACCAATTTGACTCTTCTACATTGCCCGATGAAATCCCGCAAGGGCAATGGGATCTCATAGGCGCCCAGTCCATGGGGCTTCTTTATGCTGCAGGACTTTGCTGGTTATTAATGGGTGTGGTCGCCTGGTCTGCACTCGCTCCGCTCTATGGCCTACTCTATGCCATTTCCGCTGCTGCACTGTATGGTATCTTCCGCCAGATTGCTGGTCGTAGCCTGGCCTTCGCTGCAACACTCCTCATGATTCTGTCGCCTGTGCAGCTGAACAATCTGGTTCGGCTCCGCGACTACGGCAAGGCCCCTTTTATATTCTTGGGCATGCTCCTCCTGCTCTGGCTTTTACGCCGTCCCTGTTCCCGTGGTAAGGCACTTACCCTCAGCCTACTCATGGGTCTTGTGGTTGGCATAGGCTCCACTTTTCGCATGGATGTTCTCATCCTCTTACCCGCTTTTGTGATCACCCTGGTCTTCTTTCTGCCCACCCGCTGGTATCGCATCTGGCCCACCCGCATCCTCAGTCTGGTCCTTTGTCTTGGTGCCTGCAGTTTTACCTTGGCACCCGTGCCGTCCGGTCTGGAAAACGCGAGTAATGTGGGCAATTACGTCACCCTGGGGCATAGCCCGCTCTATGACCAGCGTCTCGGGGTAAGTGCACCAACCTATCAGCTCCTTCACCGCTCCATGGATTATGAGGCGCTGGCACACATCCAGCAATTCCGCTGGTGGCAGGGGAATGACGATGAATTCCTTGCGTTCAGTACACCGGAATTTACCATCGCGGGGGATGCTTTTATCAAGGAGCATATTCGCACTTTTCCAGCGGACTATGTCTTGCGCAGTGAAATGGCTATCCTGCGTACGCTGGATGAGCTGGGTTCCAACCCGGATATGCCTGCCCCGCGCGGCATCACCCATCCCTTCCTGCTCACCTGTTATGACATACATGCCTTTATCATGCATTGGCTCACGCGCTACGCCCGTTACTTTGTGCCCTTCACCCTTATCATTCTCAGTTGCTTCAGCCTTCGGCAGGCTTTCGCCGGGTTCTTTTTCGTCTGTTACTTCACCAGCTATAGTGGGGCCATCCAGTTTGCGAGTCGCCACTATTTTCAATATGAAATCTTTGCCCTCTTTATTGCCCTTTTCATTCTCGTCTGGCTCGTCTATGGGCTCCGCCTTGCGATTAACCGGGATCACTGGACCCATTGGTCGCGCTATATACTCCCCCGCACACTCTGGCTACGTGCCGAGTGGAAACGTGCGCTCTTTTTCGTGGTTGTTACCACACTTTGTCTGACCCTGCCCCTGTTCGTGTTGCGCGAGTATCAGACGCCGCGGGTACAGACATTACTCAGTGCCTATAGCGATGCAGATACACAACGCCTCAAAGTCGATGTGCACCACAGCCTCACCGGAGACACACTACTAATCCACCCTGAATTCAACTACAAAACCTTTAAGGAATCAGCCTCTGTCACACCCAGCTTTGAAACGCATCTGCTGATGGTGGAGGTGGACACCACCCAGGCGCCTGTAGAAATCGGCATACGCTACGGGGGCAGTCAGCAAGATCTTGCGTTTGATTGGGAGCTTCAACTTCCACAGACCAAAGAGGGAAATACCAGAGCGTATTTTCCAGTTTATCAGGCCCGTTGGGCGGGTAGTGACGATTGGACGTGCTTCAAGGGCTTACGCATTGACCGTCAGCTACGCCCTGCCCTCAAAGGTATCTACCGGGTTCGCACGCCTGAGGCCATGGGCCTTCCCATGACCATCATTCTCCCGGGCGATTGGGTAGCCCGACCCCCATACCAAAAACGCTTCCGATAATCCGCCCTCCCAAACCTGAAAAAGCATGGTATACTCCCTCTATGAACTTGAGTATTCCTGTCAGCGGATTGATTGCTGCAAATCGACGGCAATCAGTAACGGCCAACAATGTGGCCAACCTCAATACCCCCGGGTTTCAGGCCCAGCGGGTTGAGTCTATTGCGCAGGAACAGGGTGGTGTCAACTTTAATACCATCACCACAGATACCACACCCGCCAGCCCAGGTGCTTCCAATGTGGATCTCACCAATGAACTCATCCAGTCCCGACTGAACGTTCATGCTTTTCAGGCAAACGCCAATGTTTTACGGGCCCAAGACCAGCTATTAAAGCAGGGCGTCGATCTCCTGCGTGATCAGGACTAGCAACCCGCCCATCATTCCGTCCATTGCTGTTGGAATTTTGTGATTGCGCCACCCGACGGTGCAGGGTTTTCCTCCAGATAGGATAATGTCGCCTCCAGTCGCTCGACTTCCGCAGGTGACAATTCGCCATCTTCTAATGTTTCATTGAAGGTGCGGCCTATGGCGTAAATGCTCAGCACGCCGATGTCATCCAACTCCACCAGGGCCTCCAGCGCATCAACCAGTGCGGTATGGGTTTCAGGCACCTTGCCCTCTTCCCGAAAGGTTGTCATGCCCTGATGAAGGGCCTCGCGCAGACCGGGTATGCGGTCCTCCATGATGGATTCACCATTGAGGATGAAGAGAAAAATGGAGAGGACACCCAGGAGCATCATCCCGCCCACAGCAATGAGTCCAAAAAGGAAACACCCTGCGGGTTCTGGGGGCGCTGGCTTTATGATTTCTTTTTCAGAGGACATCGAATCTTTCATTTCATGGCCAGGCTTGCAAAGGAAACAATGCCGCCGGAGGGGTCATGGGCGTAATCGTAGTGTAACAAGTCTGCATGGTGACTTGCGCCGTTCAACGTTTTGAGGGTGGCGTAAATACAGCCCAACCCACAGACCTTTCGCGCGTTACTGTCTTTCATCACCCGTGCATACCACCCTGCTGCATCCATTTCCTCTACCATGGTCAAATCAGTCCGGTCCCGTGCTGCAATGCCTGAAATACGTTCATCATCCACCTCGAAGTCATCGCCGAAACAACGGCCCACATGGGCCAGGTCTGCCGCTGCAAGTACAGTGACCCGGTCTTCAGAATTTGAGGCCAGCGCGTTGCACACGTCCAGAAACTTCGCCACCTCATCCTGGGTCTCGGGTGATCCGGTCTCTTCTGCCATGGCGAGGGATGAACATAAGATGGGCACAATTTCTACATCGCTCCCATAGCCGTAAGCGAGCATGACCGCCTGAAATTCGATGCTATGCTCACAACGGTGCGTATCTTCATAGGCGTAGGGGTCCCAGGAACAGGCTTCCGCCAGTGCATCCACCATGGTTGTGTTGACCTTGAGGGTTCCCAGAGGGGTCTCAAAGTTTTTCCGCGTCAAGATGAAAGGGACAGGTGCCGCGTGGTGTGCAACACCGAAAATAAGCACTGTCCTGGGTCTGGGCTGAGAAAACAAGCACCCATAGCCATGGGCATAGGTGTGTCCCCCACGCTCAAAATCAATGTGGGGCACGACCAATCCACGCAAGGGGTGCTGAGTCCCGTCACCGAATACTGGTAACGCACCCGGTCCACCTTCGCGTGTGAAGAAGCCATCGATCATCTCGCGCAGTTCCGCGGGGTCAGCCGGATAGGATCGCCCCGCCAGATGGGCTGGCCGTGTGGGGGATGCCTTAAACGTGGTCTCCCGGGCTTTTATCATCGCCATAAACTGCGGACTGTACAGAAAACCCTGCTCTTCGAGCATGGTGGCAATCCGCTCAATGTCCTCCGGCTCGATATGGGCACCATCAAATTGTGCTGCAAAGGCACCCTGAATAGCGGTTTCGTCCTGCTGCCCGTCGAGACAGGTGGCCACGAAAAAAGCGGGCGGTGACAACAGAATCTGGGCATCTACGTAACCTTCTGCATCGTAGATACATACCAACTGCTCACCCTCGTGTTCCACGGGGGTTGCCTCTACATTTCGCAAGGGTGGATAAATAGCCATGGAGAAACTATACGCAAATCAATTTCGCGGTGCAATGCCCAGTGAATAATCCTCCATTCGGTACGTCTGTTCCGGTGAGAGATGAAATTCCGAAAGGCTGGAACCATGAAACGAATCTTATGCTATACCGTTGTTCTGATAGGTGTTGCAGGACTTTGTGTGGGATGCACAACAACCCAGGATGGTGCTGTTGCCGGTGGTTTAATCGGTGCGGGACTCGGGGCGATTATTGGTAACCAATCCGGGCATGCCGGTGAGGGGGCCCTTATCGGTGCCGGGGCTGGTGCTGGAATCGGCGCTATTGTGGGCAACGAAGTCGGGCATTCCCGACATCAAAGGGTGTACAATGATTCTCGTCCCGCACCTGCCAGGCAACGGGGCCATTATGAAAACCGAATCGTAACGACACCATCGGGCGAGAAATATGAAGAACGGGTCTGGATCCCAGGATGAGCATCGTAATACCGCATTAGCGCGAAGTACCTTTCTGACGCAGCGGACATGGCGCAGTGCGGGTGTCGCAGCGTTGCTCGTCGCCGGGATTATGGTCTGGTATGGTGTGGAGATGGATTTCAGGGAATTCGGCACCGTCTTCCTGTTGGTGTATTGGGGCATATTTCTCCTTTCGCTCCTGGTGGCCTTTTACATGGTACTTCTGGATATTCGCTATATCCGTCTGGGGTACCTCCAGGAAGAACGGGATCTCTATCTGGATACGCTTGGAAATGAAGAGTTACGGCAAGCCCTTCGGGAACAGGGGCAAGGCGCAGACCCGGACTCTCCGGACAACACTTCCCCGGACTGAGCTGCTTCAAAGCAACGTTCTACTTGCCCATGACCACCCAAGTGTGCTTTGATCTATCGGAACTATTCATTGGCCTTATAAAGGAATCCCTATATGCGTTATTCACTTGTATTACTGCTGTTGCTAAACCTTATGCTCCTTGCTGGATGCGGAAACAAGGAATCCTCCGAAGTAGCTGAGGATGCACCCAGCATGATGATTGAAACGCCTGTTGAAAGTGTTGAGGAGGAAGAAGAGGCGGTAGACATTGGCGGTATGGAATCTGCCATTCATGCTGAGTGCTATCTGGTGGAAGCCGACCGGACAGACACTATGGTCATTAGTGAAATCCAGGACACCCGCAGCACACTGAATCTCTTTACGGCTAAAATTGCCCAACCCTTTCCTGACCAGCTTTGGGTAAGCACACACTTGTATTCCAAGGAAGCCATCACTGATCGCCCTGTAGTATTTCAGGCGACACTACTGCGGAAAATTAACAAGGAAGAACTGACCAGTATTGGTACCTTCTCGGGTGTACTCCACAATGGCAACCGGCAAAAGCATACTGATGCCTGGAAAGCTGACCCGCCAGGTGGACGATTGGATGTGCTCGATGGCCTTAGCGTTGAACCGGGTACACAGATACAAATCTATGCACAGATTAAACTGCTCCTGCTTTCCCCAGACGTGGACCTGGCCACCCTCGATACGGATACGGTTACGGTAGCGCCGGAAGATGAAGGCGTAAAGCATAGTAACCCCATCCAGATCACCTTCGAATAAACCGGGGAGCCCTCATGAACATCGTCTGTTTTGGTGCACATCCCGATGATGCCGAAGTTTATGCCGGGGGTACTTTGGTGAAGTGGGCACAGGCCGGGCATAGTGTATTACTAGTCTCGCTTACGAACGGGGACAGTGGGCACCATGCCATGGAGCGTGATGACCTCGCACAGTGCAGAAAAGAAGAGGCTGCGGAGTCTGCTCGGCGTGGTGGGGTGCGCGACCTCGTACTCGACTTTCATGATGGTGAACTTTTCCCGACCCTTGAACTTCGAAATGAAATCATCCGGATTATCCGTGAGGAAAAAGCGGACATCGTTCTCACCCATCGTCCCTGGGACTATCATCCTGATCATCGGTATGGGGCCATGGCGGTCCAGGATGCCGCATACATGGTCATGGTGCCTCACGCCTGCCCCGGTGTTACAGCACTACGGACCAATCCTGTTTTTTTCTATATGATGGATCATTTCCAGAAGCCCACCCCCTTCCAGGCGGATATCGCTGTTGATGTAACGGATGTAATGCCCACAAAGCTGGCTATGCTGGATGCCATGCCGTCACAATTCTACGAATGGCTCCCCTGGATTGAGGGGCACCTTGATGCGGTACCGCAGGA
>CALAXS010000800.1 GCA_937895305.1 uncultured bacterium | reverse complement strand
AGGGAACAGTAGTTTTCGCTGGCGATAAGCTTGAGGTAGCTGCGTTGGTCGGCAAGCTCCTGGATGATGGATTTGGCCAGGGCCGGTACGGTTTGTGCCACCGTACTCAGGTTGGCGATATAAGCGAGCATGGGTACGCTGATGTCTTGTACAGGGGTTTTTTCCAGGTATGCAGCGATGGCGGGGTGTGACACGAGGGTATCCTTTCCTAAAATCCAGTGGGCCGACAGCATCGTATTGCAATACGATGCAAGTGGACGCTAAAAAGTAACCTATAGTGTTCTTTTTCCGTAGGGATGAACCTTAGTTACTTAGCAGCAGGGATATAGGATACCTTTTTGAGGCGTATCTTTTAAAGTCTGGCGGGGTTAAAAAAATGTGCGCCCCCGGTGGCAGGGTTGACCGGGGGCGCTCTATGGGCTCGTTGCCTTACGGGCAGTTTAGCAACGCCATGTATAGAGCAATGGGTGTGCCAGTTTTGGTGATCTGATGTTAAGTTGTTGTTGAGTGGGGCTTTGGCGAATTTGTTGGCGGTAGCCTGAAATGAGCAGGGAGTTCTAATTGGCGAAAAATTGTCGTTTTGCGCCTAAAATCCTGTTTTCCCTGTCGTTTTGACGGGGCCAGTATTCTTAGTATGCTTAGTAAATGATTTGCATTTTCTGTTGAAGCGGGGTATTGTGGTGGTGGCACTGCGGATGGATTACTATGTCTAAGACTGACACCCCCAAATTACGCATTTATTGTATTTGCGGACAAAAAATGAAGGTCTCCCAGACCATGTTTGGGCGTCCGGGGAAGTGTATTGCCTGTCGCCAAAAAATACGTATTCCCCGCCTGGATGAATTGCCTGATCATGGGGAAAAAATCTACCTGAAAGATCATCCCGAATTTTTGCGGAAGCCGCCCCGCCCGACCCTGATGGCAAAAGCACAAGTCCGTGCTGCGGAGGAGGCGGAGGAAGATGTCATAGCATTGGGGGAGGCGCAGGACGATTTGGTGGCCTTTGATGTACTGCTCCCCTTACAAAAGATTTGTAGTTTTGATATGAAAATCCGCCGGCAGTTGAATGGGCTGCGCAAGTCGAAGCGGGGATCCCGGGAGAGCGGGGATAAAGCGGCAATGATGGGTTATCGCGCGCTGGTACGTCGTGCCCGCGAAGATATGGATGATCAGTTGCGTGCGCGTCTGGTTGCATCCCGGGAACAGTTGACCAGTGTAAAGGAACAATTGGCGCTATTGGTGTTGAAGGTCCGTCTGGGGGAGCAAAATTATAGTGCCTATCGCGAGTCGGTGATGCCGTTGCGTTTGCAACGGGAACGGTTGGAACGGCATATACAGAATTTACGGGGATGGTTAGCGACGACCGATCCTTATCTGGCTGGCGGGTATCTGGATTTACGATTGGAGGAGGTGCCCTGCGAGGGGCTCGTTGTGAAATATCCTGTAGAGTCCCGTGTGTTGACGGGAAATGTAGAGCAGTTAATAGAGCAGTTGCGCGGTACATTTCGTAATCGTGAGCAACTTACACGTCAGTGGGTGGAACTGGAGCGGATGAAGGCGGAGGGGGATGTGGAAGTGGAGGAGGAGGAGCGCACGCTGGCGGGACAAAAGAAATGTGCCGAAGCGGAATTGGATTTTGTGCAGAAGCGGTTGAAGCAGGTGGTTCAGGATTGTCATGGTGATGTAAAGGCCATCAAGGCCTATCTGGAATTGGCACAGCAACGTCTGGGAGTGGGTGAGCTGGAGCGGGGTGCTTATCAGGATTTGGAGAATGATTTATTGCATGGCCAGTCGGATTCGCGCCGTGCTCGGGAGTTGGCAGAGCAGGCGCTGAGTGCGAAGCGATTGGCACAAATCCCCCAGACCGAGGGGACGTTTTTAAAACGGTTGGCGAATCCGGGTCCGCGTGAGGGGTTGGGGGTGGATTCGTGGATTGCGTGGATGGCGGCAATTTGTATGGTCTTAAATATCCTGGTGCCCTTTGCGGATGCACAAATCGAATCGAATATGGTGGTGTTGCGTCCTTTAGTGATGGGTTTGTTTGTTGCGGCGCTGGTGTTGGCCATGGTGGCGTGTGTACCGCAACGTCGGGTGCGGGGCTTGTCCTTGAGTTTCTTTTGGGTCCTGGGATCCCTGGGTGGAGCGTGGTTCCTGACAGCAGTCTGGTATGAGTTAACGCAGGTCGGTGGGGCCATACGCCTGGATCCCGCCTGGTATTTGAATCCGGGGGTACTCTTGTTCGTCTTGAGCTGGCTGCTTTTGGGCGTGGCGAGTTGGGTATCTTTGTATGTATTGCCACGGGAGCGGTGGGTGCTGATAGCCGCTACCGTTGTGGGTATTGTGGGGGGTGCCTTCATATTGTCGGACGGGGGTGGCGTGTTATCGGCGCAGGCGGTATTGGAGGATCCGGAAATTCAGGAGTCCGCGACTTCTGCACAGCAATATGATGTGGTGGTGCGTGTACGAAATGGGGGATGGCGGTCGTTATGGTTGGGCCGTAGTCTGGCTGAAGTACCCGCACCGGTTAATTTTGTTTTAGAGCGCAAGATTGGCCCGAGTTCGTGGGAGAGTAAGGGCATGCCTTCGGGGTATCAGGTGGGTAATGGGGTGTGGCAGGCACTATCTGCGGGGCAGTCCTTACCGTTGTCGAATATACGGGGTGGTGATTCCGTGGCGTTTCGGTATGCGTTGGGGGCCGGGAGTTACCGTGTAATCGTGAAGCAAAGCGCACCGGATGAGGTGTCGTTTACGCGGAATATTCAGCTCTTACCCCGGACACAGGATGAGCCGATTATTACGGTGGATACGACGGAAGAACCAGCCGTTGAAGAAGTGGATACAGAATCTGAAATGAGTGAAATCGAAGCGGAGAGCACACCGTTTGTGTATAAGGATAATTTGGTGCGTTTAGAGTTGCAGGGCATAGCGGATGCGAAGTTTGCTGAACCGCGATTTTGGGTGATGGTCCATTTGCCGGATGGAACGACAGAGCGTAAGCAGGTGCGTTTGAAAGAGGTCGTGTATGGGGAATGGGTGGCTTCGGAGTACAACCCGGATAGTCAGAGTTTGACGATTGGTGATGGTACGGACTTGCTGACATTACGACGGGATAATGATGTAACGGTGGGTATTGCACAGTAGCCATCGGTTTGGTGCTTAGGGGTCTGTAGCGGGAAGGGATGTATTTTATGAAGTGGATCTTGGGGTTTGCTGTGCTTTGTGTCTTTTTTTCCGTTGATGCCATAGCGCAAACAGGGTGGTATAAGGGGAACACCCATGTCCACACGGTACTGTGTGGGCATGCGGATTCTACCCCGGTAGTCGTCACGGCCTGGTACCATGATCGGGGCTATAATTTTCTTATCCTGAGTGAGCACAATCAGTATATTGATCCTGAAACGGTCGGCATGCCGGAGAATAAGCGGGAAGATTTTATTCTGGTGCCGGGTGAGGAGGTTTCTGGGAAGAAGGCGGTGCATAGTACGGCCATGAATACGCAGGGGAAAGTGGCCTGGAGGGATGGCGGGAATGAGGGGACGGTGATCCAGCAGCATACGGACGGGATTCGTGCTGCGGGTGGGCACATCATCCTGAATCATCCCAATTACAAGTATGCTATTGAGGCGGGTGATCTGCGTACGGTCCAGGGCCTGTATATGTTTGAATTGTACAATGCAACGCCGGGGGTGAATAACCTGGGTGAGCTGGACCATGACGCGACGGAGGTGCTGTGGGATAAGTGGCTGGGATGGGGCATGACGGTCTATGGTGTGGCGAGTGATGATGCGCACATCTTTAAGGAGCGTCATCCGAACAAGAGTAATCCTGGACGGGGCTGGGTGATGGTGCGGTCAGAAGAACTGACGGGAGATGCGTTAACGGCGGCTATGGTACGGGGCGATTTTTATTCGAGTAGCGGGGTAATGCTCTCCGCGGTAGAGCGGACCAAGGGTAGGTATCGTGTGGTGGTGGATGAGGAGGCGACCTTGAAGGCATTGGAGTCGGAGGATTTATTCGGGTATATCTTGCGGGATCAAAAAGAGACCAGTGATGGGTGTGTGATTGAATTTATCGGTGTGGGTGGCAAGGTCTTGAAGCGTGTTGAGGGGCTGAAGGCCGCTATGCCTGTAGCGCAGAACTTGCCCTATGTACGGTGTCGGGTGTCCTATA
>CALAXS010000799.1 GCA_937895305.1 uncultured bacterium | reverse complement strand
ATGGCAATGGTGCTGTAGCTGATATACCTGCAGAAGAGGAAGATGCCTTTGTATTTCCTGCCCTCAACGAAGAGGTAGAAGAAGCACCTGCTCCCGTTCAGCAGGAAACCCAAATGATGGATGCAAACGCGTCCCCGGAAAATATCCAGCCTATTATTGCTGAAGACAACGATGATGAAGAGGATCTTGGCAGCTTGCCCCCTTTATCTGATTTTGTATCTGATTTTTCCACGCAAAGCCCGAATCAGCTCCCACAATCTGATTTCAAAAACGATCCTCTCCTCAATATCACCAGCCTGGGGGATGAAGAAAAAAAGGCACCCAATCAAGACAATCCGCCACTTTTTGGCCCCCCTCCGGTCGATTAATTCGATCTTTTCTCCTATCCTCTTGTGGAAGTATATGCATACTTTTTGCACCGCCTTCACTTCATACGCTATACTCCTGTTTCCTGTGAATATACCGTTTGGTGGGAATTTATACTTTTTTTGATACGCCAATCGGCTATAACTGGCCTGATTATTATTTAAGGATGGGAGCATACCCGGATTCTGGGGATGTGACTGTAGTACGGAGGGTGAAATGAGCGATGCAAAACTGATTTTGGGTGGGAATGAATATCTTCTACCCACGTTTACCGGGGTAGAAAATGAACTGGCGATAGACTGTACCACGCTTCGCGCTCAGACGGGGGCCATTACCTATGATCCGGGTTATGGTAATACCGGTTCCTGCAAGAGCGCAATCACCTTTATTGATGGGGAAAAGGGAATCCTGCGTTATCGTGGATACCCTATCGAGGAGCTGGCAGGCAAAGTGCCTTTTTCCGTTGTAGCTTATTTGCTTATCAATGGGGAACTGCCTGACAAGGAGCAAGAAACAAATTGGCGCAATGACTTGCGCAATAACAGCCTGATTCATGAATCCATGCTGAATTTCTTCGACCACTTCCCCGTTACCGCACACCCCATGAATATACTGGCTTCCATGGTTTCCTCCATGTCTTCTTTCTACCCGTCGGATGCTGAAGACGAGGACCATATCAATCTGAATATCTGCCGTCTGTTGGCTCAGGTTAAAACCATTGCTGCTTTCTCCTATAAAAAATCAATTGGTCAACCCCCAATCTATCCACGTATGGATTACAGTTATGCGGCCAATTTTCTGCGTATGATGTTTGCGCTGCCTATGGAAGAGTTTGAGCTTTCCCATGTGCAGGAGCAAGCGCTGGATATGATTCTGACTCTCCACGCTGACCACGAGCAGAACTGTAGTACCTCTGCCGTGCGTATGGTGGGTAGCAGCCAGGCCAATATATACGCCTCTATGGCAGCTGGTGTGAATGCACTCTGGGGACCGCTCCACGGTGGTGCAAACCAGGCCGTGCTGGAAATGCTTCAACGTATCTCTGATGATGGTGGTGATTACAGGAAGTTCGTAAACATGGCCAAGGACAAAACATCTGATTTCAAGCTTATGGGCTTTGGTCACCGGGTTTACAAAAACTTCGATCCCCGCGCACGACTCCTTAAAGACTGTTGCGATGAACTCCTGGAAGAGCTTGGAGTGAATGATCCGCTCCTGGATATTGCGAAAAACCTGGAGCAGGTTGCTCTGGAAGACGATTACTTTGT
>CALAXS010000798.1 GCA_937895305.1 uncultured bacterium | reverse complement strand
CCATGAATATGACGGTACGCGTACAGCTTTCCATCATGATGTTTTTACAGTTCTTTGTCTGGGGTGCCTACTATGTCACCATGGGTAACTACCTGGGGGCCATTGGTTTTGAGGGTGCTGACATTGGGGCGGCCTATGGTTGTATGGCCATCGCAGCTATTTTAGCACCCTTATCCGTTGGTATAATTGCCGACCGTTTCCTGCCTGCCCAAATAGTGCTAGGCGTTTTGCATTTACTTGGTGCAGGCCTCATGTACTACCTGAGTATGGTAACGGACCCAAAGACCTTTTGGTGGGTCCTGCTCGCTTATGCGCTGACCTATACGCCAACACTCGGCCTGGTTAACGCTATCTCCTTTAACAAGATGGACGACCCTGGAAAAGAATTCCCGGCTATTCGTGTCCTCGGCACACTCGGCTGGATTGTGGCGGGGCTGGCAATTACCTATATCCTGGCCAAAATGTATGGCGAAAATGTTGAAGCAACCAGTATCCCCATGAAGATGGCCGCAGCATGCTCCTTCGTTCTCGGAGTTTACTCCTTTACACTGCCCAATACCCCGCCTCAGTCAAAAGGGAAAAAGGTCACCATTGGCGATATTCTTGGACTGGAAGCCATCAGTCTATTAAAAGATCGCTCCTTCTTAATCTTTACCATTGGTTCAATTCTGGTCTGTATCCCACTGGCGTTTTACTACAGCTTCGCCAATCTCTTCTTCAACGAAAGCGGAATGACGGGTGTTGCGGGCAAGATGAGTATGGGTCAGATGTCCGAAGTCGTCTTTATGGTTCTTATGCCCTTCTTCTTTAAACGTCTTGGCGTGAAGAAAATGCTGCTTATTGGTATGTTGGCCTGGGTTGCACGCTACGTGCTCTTTGCCTATGGCACAGGCGATGGGATAGCACCTATGTTGATTGGCGGTATTCTGCTCCACGGCATCTGCTACGACTTCTTCTTTGTGACGGGTCAGATTTATGTGGACAACGAAGCTCCCAAAGCAATCCAGGCCAGTGCCCAGGGCTTTGTGGCACTCATTACTTATGGCGTAGGGATGTTTATCGGTACCTATATTGCTGGACAGGTCGTAGGTGCCTATACCACAACTACCACCATCGAAGGCGTAGAAGCAGCTGTCCACAACTGGCAGACCATCTGGATTATCCCGGCAGCTATGGCCTTTGTCGTTGTTGTGCTCTTTGCGCTGCTTTTCAAGGACAAGCCTGTAGAGCAAGACGCTTAAACGAATCAAAGAACTATCAAACCGCGCAGCAGATTTTGTTGCGCGGTTTTTTTTATGCTGCGTAATCAACACGCCGACTGAACGATGGTATACCGTTGGGGGGATTCCCGTTTTCACGGGAATGACAGGGCGGTAGGCGAAGTCTATTCTCACCTGTCATTGCTGAAGATGTCACTTCCCCTCGTCCCCTATCGCCTGCCGTGCCACGGCCTCTGCTTGGGAATGTATATCCCGTAGCTCTGCTGCGGAACACTTAACCAGAAATGCCTACACTTCTTTATCCGGCACAGCATCCGCCGTTGCCACATCTACTGCCACTGCTTTCTCTGACTTCGCCATCCGTTTCTTGACAAACTTGTACAGGAAAGCGCCGACGGCAATGGCGATGACGGCATAGAGTATCCAGCGTGAGAGCGCGGGGCTTTTATCCTGGATGAATGTGAAGGCATAGACATAGGCGAAGGTCATAACAAGGTCTGCGATGATGACCGTGCTGAACGTGAGGAGGGTCCCCATACCGATGAGGTAGCCCACAAACACACCGACGAGGGGGCCGGTGCTCCAGATGGGGAGCATGACAAAAAAGAGGAGTCCAAGGATGCCGAAGGGGGCAATTTTATGTTTGTGCTCCACGGCCGCTTTGTGTGCATCTTCGAGGTAGTGTCCGATGAGGGGGATGCGCCCGACTTTGGTATAGCCTTTCACAAAGAGGGGGTAAAGGTAACACATGATGATGAGGTCCTGGACGAAGCACTGGTAAACGAGGATGAGCTTTGGGAATCCGACTTCACCGCCTATCGCAGCATTGCCCATACGTCCGAAGGCGAAGTGTGCAGCGATGAGTTCGAAGGTGTGTTTATAGGGAGAGTTTGGATTGTCCCAATCATAGATGGTGAGCGCGGTAAAAAAGGTTAAGCTGGCTACGAGCAAAAAATGACCTGTACCCTTAAGAAAGCGCAGGGTGCCGGGGGTGGGTTCACCGGTAGGGTTGGTAGGCGGTGTTTCGCTCATAATGCTATGGAATACTCGGTTTGGAGGTGGATACGGTTTTTCGGGAACAAGCATTTTAGCATGGGGGAGAGCGTGTTAGCTAGAGACGAGCAAGGCGGGTGCGATTCATGGTGTTTAACGTGCTATTCTAGGTCCATGCAAGATCCTGTGGAAATGGTACAAAAACGTGTCAGTCTGGAGGCTGTACCCCTGAAGGAAGGCTCGGAATTATCGGGCTTTGATTTAGGTCGGGTGCCCCGCGATCCAGGGTGTTATATCATGCAAGACAAGCGGGAGAAGGTGATTTATGTGGGGAAGGCGAAGGATCTGCGGGCACGGCTGCGGAGTTATCTCAATGCGAGTGACACGCGCTACAGCGTTAAATTTCTCATGCGGCGTGTACAGACCATCGATTTTCTGGTGACAACCAATGAGAAGGAGGCGTTGCTGCTGGAGAACAGTCTCATCAAGCAGTACAAGCCACGCTATAACGTTCAACTCAAGGACGATAAGAATTACATTAGCTTGCGTCTGGACCCGAAGGGGGTATTCCCACGGATAACGGTGGTGCGCAAGCATCGCCGGGATGGAGCTCGGTATTTCGGTCCCTACCACAGTTCAAAGGCGGTGCGGTTGACCCTGAAACAGATTCAGCGGATTTTCCCATTGCGTACCTGCTCTGACCATGTCTTGCATAACCGGAATCGCCCCTGTTTGTATCACCAGATGAAGCAGTGTTGTGCACCCTGCGTGGACTTGGTTACGAAAGAAAACTATGAGGCCTTGGTGCAGCAGGTCATCTATGTGCTGGATGGGCGCACACGGGAATTGGAGCAGATGATGTTGCAGCAGATCGATGCCCACGCTACTGCGCTGGAATTTGAGCAGGCGGCTGTATTGCGCGATCGGCTCTATGCGTTACGAAGCATGATGGAGCGGCAGCGCACGGTAGAGGTTGCTGGCAGTCTCGATAGGGACGTCTTTGGTATCTTTGGAGAGGGCCGTTTTACGGCCATCCAGATACTGTTTTACCGCGGCGGGAAGATGCTGGGTGGGCGCTCGTATTTTTATGAGCGGACCGAGGTGCCACGGGAGGAGTTGCTCAGTTCGTTTTTGTTGCAATACTACAGCACAGCACCTGTGGTACCAGGCGAGGTGCTCATTCCCTTCGCATTGGAGGAGGTGGACATCATGGGCGAGGTATTGACGGAGCAGCGTGAGGCGCGGGTCCAGGTCCTTTGTCCACAGCGTGGGGAGAAGCTGGCGCTGGTGGATCTGGCCAACCGGAACGCGGAGCGCAGTTTTCAGGAGAAGCGCCTGAAGGAGAAAGCGAATGTGGATGTGCTGGAGCAAATGCAAAAGGCTTTGCAGTTGACCCGCCTACCCCATCGCATTGAATGTTTCGATATTTCGACAATGCAGGGGGATAAGACGGTTGCATCCATGGTGGTCTTTGAGGGGGGCGAGGCCGCAAAGAAACGCTATAGAAAGTACTCCATGAAAACCGTGGATGGACAGGATGATTTTGCGAGTATGCGCGAGGTGCTCATGCGTCGTTATACGCGTGCTATCGCAGAAGATGATTTGCCGGACTTTGTGTTGATTGATGGGGGGAAGGGACAGCTGAATGTGGCCTCGGCGGTATTCAAGGATTTGGGCATTGAGGACTTACCACGGGCCGGTATTGCCAAGGCACGCACGAAGGAAGAAGGAAGAACAGCAGAGCGTTTCTTTGTGCCGGGCCGAATGAACCCCATCCTGTTAAAGCAGAACGGGGCCGTGGTGAAGTTGATGGCCCAGATTCGGGATGAGGCCCATCGCTTTGCCATAACCTACCATCGTAAACTGCGCAATAAATCAACCTTGAGCACCACATTGACGGATATTCCGGGGGTGGGTCCCAAGCGTGCCCGCGCGCTCTTGAAAACGCTGGGTTCAATCGCGAGAATAAAGGAATCGGATGTGGCAGCGATTACGGGAGTTCCCGGATTTAATGAGCAATTGGCCCGGGCCGTAGTTTCTCATTTGCAAGGGGGCTAGTTCATGGTACAGTGTTGTGTGGTCTGGTGCCGCGAGAAGGGACGTGTATGGCGATTTGGATAGTACTTGTAACAGTGGGGGTCGTGTTCGGATTCGTAGCACTGGCCTATGCTTATTGGGGGCTTCTCGCTTCGCTGTATCCGGACCGGATTCATGCGACTGAAGTGTATACCATTCGGACCGATGACCTTTGGCGACTTCGGATTTGTCGGTATCGTCATGAGCGGACTCAGGGGCCGCCCGTATTGCTGGTCCATGGCGGCCTGGTTAATCAGCATAATCTGACATCACCCGAAGGCGGGTGTATGGCAGACTACCTCGCAGAGCGGGGTTTTGATTGCTGGGCCATTGATTTGCGGGGCACACGCTCGTCTATCCCTCCTTTTGAGCATCATCATCAGGAAGCGAAGATGGATGATTACCTGTTGCATGATTTGCCGACCGCTATCGATTTTATTCGCCAGAAAACACAATTCTCAAAAGTACACGCCATTGGACATTCCATGGGCGGTATGTTGCTCTACGCCTATGCGCTGGCCTTTGGCGGTGACAAGCTCATGAGCATTACCACCCTGGGTGCCCCTGTCGGTTTTGATAGCGTAGCACCGCCCTCACAGCTGCTCGTTTCCATAGCCCGTTATATGCCGGGTGTGATGACGAATCTGGTACGGGGCTCCATACCGATCTCCATTTTGTTGCGCACGAGTTTACCCAATATGCCTGTGAATATGCGCAACCTACATCCGGCAATGGATGGTGGCTGTTTTTATCGAATGACGGAAGAACCCCTTCAACATGTTATTGGCGAAATCAGCCACATGATCCGTTCGCGCACCATGCGGATGAATGAGGACACCCTGGATGTGAAAGCGGGACTGGCGGAACTCGATGTTCCCCTCTTTGCCATATTTGGTGCGAAAGATCCACTGGTCCCGTTAACCCATGGGCTGGCCTCCTTCGAAGCGATTGCAATGAAAGACAAGCGGGCCATGGTGCTGGGTAAGGAGCAAGGCTATGCAGTGGATTATAGCCATGGCGACCTCGCCTATGGGGCTACTGGTGCCCGCGACGTTTTCCAGCCCATTGCGAACTGGCTGGAGGATCACCCCATTACCGAGATGGTCGCAGCGGGTGAATATATTGGGGATGAGGATGATGTGTATGTAACCCCGTTAAGACAGCGAGAGCGCAGCGGCCTTTTATCAGGTAGTACCTATGATGGGGATAAAAAGGCCAGGACTAAAACGAAATACCCGGTTACGGTGGAGATTGAGGAAAAGACAGGAACGGTAAAGCAACGGGCAGCGAAGAAGAAACCGGTTACAAAGAAAAAAGCGACAACCAGAAAAAAGGCAGTAGCCAAGAAGAAAGTTGTAGCCAAAAAGAAAACAGTGGCCAAGAAAAAGGCGGTGGTGAAAAAGAAGAAAGCGGTTCCCAAAAAGGGAAAGGCGAAATTGCCTCCCTCTACACGATCCGCTATTTTAGGGGCCTCGAAAGAATTGAAACGACTGGACAAGAAGAAAAAATAACGGCATGCTGAATTGGAGTATGAAATGGAAAACAAGCGTATGGAAATAAATCGGCGAAAGTTTCTGGGGGCGGGTCTTGCTGCATTGGCGGTGGGTGCTGGTGGATTGCCTAAGGCACAGGGGGCGTTGAAGATGCCACCCGTGTGTGTTTTTTCCAAACACCTGCAGTTTCTGGACTACCCAGCCTTGGCAAAAGCCTGTAATAAAATGGGACTGGACGGAGTCGACCTGACAGTGCGCAAGGGTGGACACGTCGACCCTCGCAATGTGGATCGGGATTTACCCGAAGCGGTTGCTGCTATTCGCGGTGAAGGGCTGGAGGTATCCATGATAACGACCAGCATAAATTCGGGCAAGGGCGCAGAGACAAAGCGCGTATTAGAAGCAGCGTCAAAAGAGGGCATCCGCTATTACCGCATTGGCGGTCACAAATATGATGCAGAGGGCGATCCGCTGGAAACCCTAAAGGAAGTGATTGCAGATTTGACGAGCCTGGCAAAGCTGAATGAGGCCCTGGGCATGGTGTCCGGTTACCATAACCATTCGGGCATGCTGAATGTGGGTGCACCAGTCTGGGATTTGTTACGGGTCTATGAGGCGGTGGGTTCACCTACCATCGGCTCTAATTTCGATATGGGGCATGCTGTTGCAGAAGGTCCTTATGGAGATTGGCAGATTACAGCGAGGGCACTGGCACCCCATACCCACATGATGGCGGCCAAGGATTTTGTCTACGAAGGAAACAAACCACGATGGTTGCCCATTGGTGAAGGCGTTGTGCTGTTCAAAGAATTATTCACTATCGCACACAATGCCGGGTTCAATGGTCCCGTATCGGTACATTTTGAAAATCCGGAATTCAAGGCAGCACCGGAGCAGGAACAGTATGCCCGGATCGAGGCAGCAGCAGGGGTGATTCGTAAAAACCTGGGTCTTGCAGGCTATGAATAATTGGGGTGGATGAATCTTTTTTCGCTGAATACGGTATAGGTCCTGTATCAGGAATAAAAAAGACGACAGGTGTACTATGACATCGTTATTGGTAATTACAGGATGGATTCTTTTCGGACTCGGCATCGTGGTGGCCCTGATTCTGGATCTGGTGGGCCTCTTTGGGAACTGGGTAATTCTGGGGGAGATTGTGCTGGTCTGGGGCCTGAGTGGCCAGGCCTATTTTGACAGCTATCTGGGGCTGGGGGGATTGCTGGGGCTGGCCATACTGGGCGAAGTCCTGGAAACAGCACTGGCGGGGTATGGCGCAAAGAAATTCGGGGGGAGCAAAGGCTCCATGGTCGCGGCCCTGGTGGGCTGTCTGGGTGGAGCGGTGCTGGGTACCCCATTATTTCCTGTAGTGGGTACCTTGATTGGTGCCTGTGTGGGGGCTTTTGCAGCAGCGGGCGTTTATGATTACTTGCAGCATGAGCGCGGGGTGAAGGATGCAGCGTTGATTGGTGCAGGAGCAGCATTGGGCAAGGTCGGGGGGCTATTCGCCAAGCTTTTCTGCGGTATTGCCATGCTGGTGGTGGCCTATATAATTTTTTAAGTACCCCTGTTTCAAGCGTGTTGGCTTGACCATTCTCATGAAAAGGAAGTACACTACCTGCTCTTGGTAAAACATGAACGGACAAAACTTGTCCAGGCAGGAAATTGAATGAGTACTACGCGCGATCTTCGGATACTTGACGCATGGCGGCATTGCCCGGATCCAGACCAACTGGGACTGGACGGGGAATGGTATACGCCAGATCATGCACCGGAGGGGGAAGCGGTCACCGCACCCCGGCATAGCGCAGATTCAGGTACTCAGGATTCACTTTGTTCATGGTTCTTTTCCTCCATTTCTCTTTCTTCCGATGACGTTGCTCGCCATAGCAGTCTCATCCTGCCCACAGTAGCAGGTTCTGCCCGGCTTTGGCTGAATGGAAAAGCACTCTCCGGTCATTTTCCGGGTACGGTGTCAGTGGATGACTACATTCAGGAAGGCGAGAACTTTCTGGCATTGCGTCTGGCAACGACAGGCGATACAGGTGAGCATCCCTGTGCCCTGGGTCCAGTGGCGTATGTAGTCATGCAAAAGGAACATGTAGCTGCTGTGCGTGTGCGCCCGGATCTGCGTCGCAAGCGTGTAACGCTTGATGTGGATGTGGTAGGTACAGGCGAGGTACACATTCATGTGGAAGGGACCGACCATCATGTCCGTGGGCAGGAACGTTCCTTCGAGATAGAATTTCCCGATTATGAAGCCTGGGTCGCTTTAAATGCGCGATTATATTCGATGCAGGTTAATTTGTTGCAAGAGGATGGCAGTCTGGATGCGCAAACTGTGTCGTTTGGCATGCGCGACTTTACAGTGAAGGAGCATCGATTTTTTCATAACGGACGTCCTCTCCATGTGAAAGCTGTTCGACATGGACTGGTGTATCCGTCGGCTATAGATGCTGCAACGCTGGAAACTATGGTCGCCACAGAGTTAAATGCAGCGAAGCAAAGTGGCTTTAATATGCTGGTACTGGCACCACGCCCTGTACCGACTGGATTGGTGGCGAAGGCTTCGGAAGAAGGGTTGTTGCTGATGATGACCTTGCCCGCACTGGAAGCGGGGGAGACGGTGGAATCCTGCTGGAAACCGCTGCTGGAATATTACTGCAATGAACCCGCTGTGGTGGCCTGGTGCCTGGAAGAGGATGAACCGGAATCGCCCCAGGTGTTGCAGCAGATGCAGGCATTACGCGCTCTGGATCCATCGCGGTTAATCTGGGTGACACCTGCGAAAAAAGAGAAATTAGAGGGTCGATATATGCGGCCCTACATGGACGTAGTACAACCTTTTACTGCATTTTCTGTGGTGGCGGAACATCCGGTATCAGCCCACGCGGTTGATTACTTGCGCCACCTGGCACGTGAAGAGCAACTGAACTGGATTGTGGAGCATGGGGTGGGTGCTTTACCAGAGGACAGTACGTTGTTGGACGGGGATGATGGCGCAGCACTGGAATCCGATCTGGTTACCCATGGATTGGATAAAGCGTTTCCAGACTATAGTCCTGTGCAAAGTGCGACACAGTCAGCGCAGGCCGACGCTATACGGTATCGCCTGGATGCCCTTCGGGCGAATCCAAATATCGCCGGGTATTGCTATACGGAATTGGTGGATTCAGATGCACATTCCGTACAAGGCATCCTGGATAAGCAGCGTAATGAGAAACTATCACGACGTATTTTGGAATTGGTCCAGCGTCCAGTGCGTCCACTCATAGGCATGGCACGGGACAATCTGGTGCCGCGGGAAGAGGTGCCCGTAACCATTACATTGGCAAACGAAGCGCGTCTGGAAGGACGTGGCGAGTTGGCCTTGCAAGTGATTGGACCGACGAATCAGGTTTTGTGGAAGAAACGACGCAGCGTGAAGATTCCCCGCCATACCCGTGAATTGTGGGTGGGCACTATCGCTGCATCGGGATCGATTGGTCCCCATAAATTTCATGTGCGTCTCGTACACGAAGGTGCTGTAATCGGTGAGGCGGTGGTAGGGTTTCACGTGGCCAAAGAGGTGAAGAAGGCCGAGGTCTCTGTGCATGTGCTGGACGAAGAAGGGCACTGGCGGAAGCAGATGAAGGGGCTGGCACAGTTGGAAGGGGTGAGTGCCGCGATTCATATTGTACCGCCACTAAGTAATCGCATTTGTGCTTATCCAGCCAATGACCTTAACCAGGTTCTGGCACAGGTCAAAGGGGGTGCCGTAGGCATTGTGTTTTCACCGCCGGAAGATTGGAATTTGCTGACCGAGCATTTGGACAATGCCCCGGAGATTAACGCATTACCGTCGGAAGCGTGTGCATTGGAGAGCCATATTGTCCGTATGCATCCAGTGTTTCAGTCTTTGCCGTCCCGTAGCTTAATGCTCCAACCCTACGCAGAACTTCGACCACGGCGGAGCTTTCAGCATCCCAGTGATGAATCTATGGCCTGTGTATTGCAGTATCGGCCCGGCACGGATGAGAGGCCCTGGATTTGGGGCGAGGATATTCTGGTGCGTCGCTATGGCTCAGGAAGACTGGTATTCACGGATATGCCATTGCTGGAACAGTTGGGAACAAATGCCGTTGCGGATCATATATTTACCAATTTGTTAAATCATTTTGTTCGTCGGTCCGTACCGAGTGGAATGGCCTTGCCCGTGTCCCAGCCTGCGCTGGAGTGGATGCGACTGGAGCGAAAACGTACCTTGGCACGTTGGATGGTACTGGGTGCTTTTTCCGGGGCAAAGGAAGATGCACTGGATCATGTGTTTCCGCCGGAGAAAAAAATCGATTTCGAAGGGACGTACCCGGGCTGGTATAAGGTCATACAATGGCGTTCCTGGTCTGCCGATCTTGCACCCAGTGGAGTCCATTGTATTGACGTACATAGTGCGGTAGATGCGCCCCAGACGTATCGTACCGATTGCAGCGTGTACTACCTTTACGGTGAATGTGTGTCTGCTGCACGCCAGGCGGTTCAATTTGAATTGGAATCCAGGGCGGGCATGAAGATTTGGCTGAACGACCGTTTGGTCGGTGGCCGTAGCCGTGCGGAGTCCAGGTCCGGCCGGGTATTGATAGAGAAAGGCGTGTTGCGTCAGGGTCGGAATCAAATTCTGATCAAGGTGTTGGCAGGGCCCGGTGAGGGATTGGTGTACTGTGGTATGCAATCGGCTGATACTGCACCCTTGTCCGTGAAGTGGTGGTAATAGGTTAATATATTGCGCGTTCTTTAATGCTGAGGGAGAAGTATATGCGTTACTTAATTGCTGGAGTCCTCTTCGTTGTAGGGGTGAGTGCTGGGTCACAGGCACTGGAAGCGGACACAGAATTTTTTCAGGAGAGCAAAACGTTCTTTAGTGCGAGCGAAGGCTTCACGAAGAGCGAAGGTCTACCCTGCGATAGTGTACTGGCGATTACCATTGATGGTGCAGGAAAACCGATAGCATCAACTGACATGGGGGTTGTTCGATATACGGGGAAAGGCTGGATGCCCCTGCCTGCACTGGATTTCGTAGCGACACGCCTGGTCATGGGTAAGCATGAACTCTATGCAGCGGGTGAACAGGCGGTTGCGGTGCTGTCGGAAGGTGGA
>CALAXS010000797.1 GCA_937895305.1 uncultured bacterium | reverse complement strand
TGCATATTTAATTCTTTCATGAGTGACGTTGGGACGCACAGGTAGATCTGAAATTATATTATCTTACGCGTGCGAATGCATAGCAGCTTGCGAGTATCCCCCTATTCAATTCCGGATTTCAAGTTAATAAAAACGACGTGGAGACCCCTGCCAATGCAGGCATCTCCACGTGAGATTTATTGACTGTGCCTATTTTTCGTTACGATTTGGCAGCAAGATCAAACCGGTCCAGATTCATGACCTTGTTCCATGCATGAATGAAGTCGTTCACAAACCGTTGTGCTGCGTCTTCACTGGCATAGACTTCCGCGATGGCGCGTAGCTGCGAGTTTGAGCCAAAGACAAGATCAACGGAACTGCCCGTCCATTTTACCTCTCCGGATTCGCGGTCATACCCTTCATAGAAATAATCGCACATAGTCGACTTTTTCCACTCTGTACGCATGTCCAGCAGATTCACGAAGAAATCGTTGGTCAAGACACCTGGCTGATTGGTAAATACACCAAGTTCTGCAAGCGGCCCGGTTCCAGCGTTTGTATCGAGTACGCGCATACCACCCATAAGTACGGTCATTTCAGGCGCAGTGAGAGTCAGCAGGTTTGCCTTGTCAATGAGCACTTCTTCGGCCTTTCGCTTAAGGTCTTTGGCTTGATAGTTACGGAAGCCATCCGCTGCTGGTTCGAGCACAGCAAAAGAGTCCACATCGGTTAGTTCCTGGGTAGCATCCGTGCGACCTGGGGAGAAGGGAACAGACACATCGTGACCTGCTTTTTTCGCTGCATCCTCTATCGCTGCACAGCCACCAAGAACGATGAGATCCGCCAGAGAGACCTTCTTTCCAGCACTTTGAGCACTGTTGAAATCTTGTTGTATTTTTTCCAGTTTCCCAATCACCTTCGCAAGTTCGGCAGGTTGGTTGACTTCCCAATCCTTTTGCGGCGCAAGGCGAAGGCGTGCTCCATTTGCTCCTCCACGCATATCAGAGCCGCGGAAAGTGGAGGCAGAGGCCCATGCTGTGGAGACCAATTGGGAAGTAGACAGTTCTGAATCGAGAATCTTGCCTTTGAGATCAGCAATGTCCTGTCCGCCAATCAACTCATGATCAACTTCGGGCACAGGATCTTGCCACAATTGCGGTTCTGGAACCCATGGACCCAAGCTGCGGGATACAGGTCCCATGTCGCGGTGGGTCAGTTTATACCAGGCCTTGGCAAAGGCTACTTCAAATTCCCTCGGATTTTCCAGGAATCGTTTTGAAATCGGCCCATAGATAGGGTCCATTCTTAATGCCAGGTCAGTCGTGAACATTATCGGTGCATGGCCCTTCGAAGGGTCATGCGCATCTGGCACAGTTCCCTGACCTGCTCCATCCTTGGGAATCCACTGCTGGGCACCTGCCGGGCTTTTGGTCAGTTCCCATTCATAGGCGAACAGATTGGAAAGGTACATGTGTGACCACCTCGCTGGAGCACTGGTCCACGCCCCTTCGAGGCCACTGGTGATAGTGTCTTCGGCATTGCCTTTTCCAAATGTATTCTTCCAGCCGAGGCCTTGTTCTTCAAGACCCGCCCCCTCGGGTTCAGGGCCTACATATTTACCGGGATCAGCAGCACCATGGGCTTTGCCAAAGGTGTGTCCACCCGCAATAAGTGCGACGGTTTCTTCGTCGTTCATGGCCATGCGACCAAAGGTTTCTCGAATGCGGAGACCTGCTGCAATCGGATCGGGGTTACCGCCTGGACCTTCAGGATTTACATAAATCAAGCCCATCTGTACGGCAGCAAGGGGATTATCGAGTTCATTTTTATCAGAAAAACGTTTTTGCCCGAGCCATTCACTCTCTGCGCCCCAGTAAACATCCTGTTGGGGTTCCCATACATCTTCACGACCACCAGCGAAGCCAAGCGTTTTGAAGCCCATGGACTCAAGTGCGCAATTACCGGTGAAGACCATGAGGTCGGCCCAGGAGATGCTCTGACCGTACTTCTGCTTGATGGGCCAGAGTAAGCGACGTGCTTTGTCAAGATTCCCGTTATCGGGCCAGCTATTAAGGGGTGCAAAGCGTTGTGTACCATCCGATGCACCGCCACGTCCATCGGTTACACGATAGGTTCCTGCACTGTGCCACGCCATACGAATAAAGAAGGGGCCGTAGTGGTTATAGTCCGCCGGCCACCAGTCTTGTGATGTGGTCATCAGTTCTACAATATCTTTTTTCAACGCATCAAGATCGAGTTTACTAAATGCTTCCGCGTAATCAAACGCTTCACCCAACGGATTACTCTTGGCGGAATTCTGATGAAGAATTTCCAGATTTAACTGATTGGGCCACCAATCCCGATTGGATAACCCACCCGCCATGGTGGGCCTTTGCATTGAAGTTTCACCGCCCATTACAGGACATGTACTCATTTTCCCATCCTCTTCATTTGTTACAGGTGCTTGGGCCGTTGCCATGCCACCATTGATCCCGCCCAATAGGCTGAGGGCCAAGGCAACAAGCCAAACGGACTTTGCTCCACGGAATAGACGCATCTTGTGTCTTTCATTGGATCTATTGAATACGGTTAACGTGTTAGTTGACATGAAATTTCCCCTTATGGTTCATTGAAAGAAGGCCAGTCCGACTTTCAAATTTTGCTTTGTTGCAAGTAATCTCAGACTTCTGACTTCTCCGCGAGACACTCGGGACAGGTGCCCCAATAGATCACCTCGGCCTCATCGATCTGGTAGCCCGAATCATCGGCCGCGGTCAAGCACGGGGTGTAACCAACAGCGCAGTCGACATCGGCTGTTTTCCCACACTTCCGACAGATCACGTGGTGGTGGTTGTCATCAATACGATCCTCATAAAGTGCCGATGACCCGGCAGGCTGTATGCGCCGGATGATGCCTTTCTCGGCCAAAATACCAAGAGCATCGTAAACCGCCTGTTTCGAGATGACACCGATCTCATTGCGAACACACTCTGCAATTTTGTCGGCGGTACCGTGCGGGCACTCCGACACAGCACGCAGCACAGCCAGGCGCTGCGCCGTGACCTGAACACCATGTTCTCGAAGAAGATTAGCTGAATCTGACATCGTTTGATTATATACTAAATACTGGACTCTGTCAAGAATCTTACAGAGTCTAGTATTTAGTGTTCTGGTGAGTCAGCCTGAAATGGCATTACTGTGTAGCACGAATATTGGACCTGATATAGATAAGGGCGCAAGATGAGTAAAGGGCCGAAAGGGAGTGAATTACAGCATGGCCCTGGCAAGCTTCCCCACCCGGCAAGGGTTACTCTTTGTGCTTGGCGTAGAGCTTAACTTCCGGGGTGATAACGGTGTCAGTGAAATCCTGGTCGCCACTGAGCGTGACATTGGGCAGGACCACGCAGCGTTCCAGTGTGATAGGGGACTCGATGTGTACACCATCGCCCAGGACTGTATTTATCAAGGTCGCATCGGGGTGAATGATGCAGCCGTTGCCTACGAGGCCGTCGAGGCCACGATTTTTTAGTTCATGCTGACAGCAATCGATGAGGTCACTGATGAAGGTGAGGTTCACATCCCGATCTACAATGGATGCAATCCGCACATCGTATTCGAAATCGATGAGGATTTGGATGGAGTCCGTGATTTCATATTCATCGCGCATGGCCGTGCGCGGCGTGCGCCGTATAGCATCAAAGACAGGGAGGTCAAAGAGGTAGAGGCCACAGCCTTTGCGCATGTTGGTCACGTGGCGTGGCTTTTCAATGACCCGTTTCACCGTACCATCATCCCGCAACAATACCGAGAAATTCTTGCGCACCTCATCCGGGTCCGTCTCCTCCTTCACCGTCAGCACTGCTGCAGGTTTATGCTTCTCGAAAATATCAATGAGTTCCTGGATACGCGGTACCTGGAAATAGAGGTCGCCCAGGAAGAGGACGAAAGGGCGGTCTACAAAACGTTCCAGCTGCCCCACCGCATGGGCCAGGCCCAGACGTTGCTGTTGCTCTACGTAGCGAATCTTTACGCCATAAGCGGAACCATCGCCCAGGGTCTGTGTGATGAGATGGCCGAGATGTCCAATGACGATTATGACCTCATCAATACCCAGACTCTTCAACTGCCCCAGCTGATACGTGATCACCGGTTCATTACAGATAGGCGCGATGGGCTTCGGCACCTTCTCGCCAAAAGGCCCCATACGCGAACCATGTCCCGCCGCCAGAATTACTCCCAAGTACTTAGACATAGTCTTTACCTTCAAGCGTTGATTCAGGAAAGTTGATCGTTATTCTTGAAAAGGCTTTGGGGAAAACGTCTTTTTTCGTAAAAAGAAGTTAGTCCCAACATCACCCCCTAGGACAACATAATCTTGAGCTCACTCATGAACTCATTCACGTCCTTGAACTCACGATAGACCGAAGCAAAACGTACATAGGCCACCGGATCCAGCTGCTTCAGCTTTTTCATTATGGCTTGCCCCACGGCAACCGTCGTAATCTCATGCTCCGTGGAATTGAAAAGCTCGCGTTCCGCTTCATCAATCATGGCATCCACCTGCTCCAGGCTCACCGGACGCTTCTCCACCGATTTCAGAATACCGCTTTTCAGCTTCCAGCGATCGAAGGTCTCGCGACGGCCATCTTTCTTGATGACCATCTGCTGCACTTCTTCTATGCGCTCATAGGTGGTATAACGGCGACCGCACTTGAGACATTCACGACGACGACGAATCGCGTCCCCATCCTTCGATGACCGCGAATCGACTACCCGTGCATTATGGTGATTACAAAATGGACAACGCATGACCGTTTTATCCTTCTAATAGCTCGTCGCCCCCACATACGGTAGTCACTCAACCTGCTACATGTAGTGGGCAATATAAGGTATTGGATAGCCTATCACATACCATATACACCGTCAAGATCCATGTGTGCGCTGCAAAGCCCACCATGGCCCCTAGATATGGCGGTAAAAATTCCGAGAAAATCATACACTACCTGTTTTGGTAGAAAATTGGAAAAGGGTTTATTCTGTGGCCAAAACCTTTACCATTTCATTCAACATCACCCTGCGTATGGCATCGTAGCCCCGATCATTCGGATCTTCCAGATTTTCGTAATACCAATAGTGCGGGTCGTCGGGGCGATAATAGGGGTTACTCTTTTTATGTGAGAAAAGACCGTGTCCAAGAAATGCACCGTGTATATCGACGAGATGTACATAGTCAAAACGTTCCACACATTCCTCGATGACCCCGTTGTACTCCTCTAAAAGAGCCAGACCATCGGCCCATTCAGGAAGGCCCACAGGCGCAAAAGTCCCTTCACCATCTGAAGGGTCATATATATTGGCCAGGAATATATGACACCCGCCAGGGAATTGTTCCTGTATATCCTCCAGCATCGTTTCGAGGCGAACCTTGAAATTCGCTATCCAGGGCTGGGCCTGCGCAACGGTTGCGCCATACATGGCCCCTTCTGCCGGGGGGATTCGACCATACATATGAATAAGGTCATTACCCCCTGTGGTCATCACCACGATGCCCAGGGTATCCTCCGATTGCTTCACAATTTCCGGAATCTGTAATCTTTCGTGCTGTAACGAAGTTGAGCCATTCACGGAAATATTGAGTACACTAAGGTTGGGCAGTACGCTTTCCAGATTTCGCCCGGCCATATCCTCAAACTCATCCTTTGGATTACGGACCAATCTCTCGAAATAGGACAACCCCGGAGAGGCACCATAGCCCGTGGTGATGCTGTCGCCCAACCCCAGGATCAGTACAGGACGATCCGTCCAGACTTTTTCAAAGGGTTCGAGGGGCACAGCTAGTCCCGCGGGACCAGCACCTATGGTTGGAGGAACCAGATTCGTATTGTAATAGACTGCCGCAATAAGGAATAAAGCTACCCCGATAAGTACTAGCCGTATTGCCTTTGTGGATTTATGCAT
>CALAXS010000796.1 GCA_937895305.1 uncultured bacterium | reverse complement strand
TGCTGAAGATACAGAGAAAGAAACCGTTTCCGCGACAGAAGCACCTGTAGTGGAAGAATTGTCTCTGGCGGATGAGTTGACGGCGTGGGGTGTAGATGATTCTGAGACCGACGTGAAGATAGAAGAAGATTTTTCACCGGAAGCTGAAGAAGAAGCATCGGTCAGCACGGAGCTGCTTGAGGAAGCGGCAATTGACGATGGTGGTGATGAGGTTGAGGGTGATGCACCCATGACCATCGTGGCAGATGCTTCGGATGGTGTGGAGTCAATGACAGATGCGTTGAGTAACTGGGGAAATATGGAGGCGGATGCAAAGTCGGCGCCATCAGAGCAGGTGGTGGAAGAGCAGTCCCCCGATTCTTCAACGGAGCGCGTTCGTGCTGATGACGGCAAGGAAGCTATGCTGGATGCGTTGATGCGGTTCATGGGACCCAAATAGGGTAGAAGGGTCCTCTTCTGATGGGCAGCAAACTGAGTCTTGGCTGTACCTGTGGCGAGACCATGGTAGTGCCCGTTTCAGTCCTGGGTAAGACGGGCCTGTGTCCTTTTTGCGGTACTGAGATATTAATCACCACGCGGAATACCCATGCGTATATGGGACGGACGCAACCCAAAACGACCGTGCAATCAGGTGAAGGCAGTGGCCTGCTGGAACAGTGGTCGAACCGGAAACGGGATGATGGCCATGAAGTAGCGTGGCGTAAATTTGCGGAGGCGGTGGACCTGTATAACGCAGGGCGTTTTGCAGAGGCGCTGACCTTGTTGGGTGCGTTAAAAGAGCAGTTTCCAGATAACCCCCATGTTTTGCAGGCCGAGGTGGAATGTGGACGGGCATTGGCGCAGAGTCGAAAGCGTATATTGGAGAATGGCGCAAATGAATTGACGCCGGAGTTGGTCCATCGGGTGATTCTGGACAAGATGTTACATGGGTCTTCGGAGTCGGTGCAGTTGGAAGCGGCTATGCTTGCGGCAAAATTGATGGGGATGCTGCCGGAAGACGGGACGATGCCGGAACAATTGTCAGGTTATTTGACAAAGCAGGTTACCCATGCACAGGGCAGAGCAATGAAAGAAGAGATTACGTAGCGATTCGTAACAGAACACAGGAGCACACCTTGAAGTATATTCAAGACATAATAGGGCAGATGCGTCGTTTGATACCTACATTTTTTGTAGTTTATGTACCCGTATTTTTTGTGTTGCTGAGTCTGTTTCTGGTGTGGATGTTGACCGAATACCCTATCAAGGATTTAACCCGCGATCCCCTGGCGGTGATTGAGACCGCGTTGCTGGAGGTGCAGCGTCATCCCGAGGAAGGGATGCATGCCTTTGCCCGGCTGGAGTTGCCCTTCTTTGTGGGCATCGTATCGAACCTGGGTATTTTACTGTGGTGTTCGGCTGTGTGTGTATTATCTTTTACAGCGTGTTTTCTGTGGTGTGGGGGCAAGGCGTATAGAGGCCATGCTCATTTTTTACTGGCAGGTGCGTTGTTGAGTTTTATATTGATGCTGGATGATTTGTTGTTGTTGCATGAACGTGCGCTGCCCCTGTATTTTGATGTGAGTGAGGTCTATCTTTTCGCAGTATATGGCGTGGCGGTGCTGGGGTATTTGTTGGTATTCAGGGAGCAAATTCTGAAAACAGATTATGTGTTGCTGGGCGGTGCTTTTTGCCTGTTTGCTGTTTCATTGGCAGTGGATTTAATTCCTATGGCCATCCCACAGCCCTTTTTTTTTGAGGATGGATCGAAATTTGCCGGGGTGGCGACATGGGCGGCTTATCATATTCGTAGCTCGGCAACCTATTTACAAATCAGGGAACCTGAGACATTGGGATAAGGATGTGGTCCTGATATACTGCGGACGATAATTCAAGGCAATAAGCGGTTGGAGAAGTGAATATGAAAGTGGTGATTCTTTGTGGCGGTGTAGGGTCACGTTTGCGTGAGGAAACAGAGTTCCGTCCCAAGCCCATGGTGCCCATCGGTGAGCAGCCCATTTTGTGGCATATCATGCGCCACTACGCCCATTATGGATTCAAGGATTTTATCCTTGGCTTGGGTTACAAGGGGGAGATGATTCGGGAGTATTTTCTGAATTACCACGCATTGACCCAGGATTGCACCGTGCATTTAGGGGAGCACAACAAGCTTGAGTTTCACGCTTCGGATAAAAGTATCGAGGACTGGAATGTGACGATGGTGGATACGGGGCTGCACACCCTGAAGGGTGGGCGTATGAAACGACTGTCAAAGTATATCCCGGAATCGGACGAGCATTTCCTGATGACCTATGGTGATGGTGT
>CALAXS010000795.1 GCA_937895305.1 uncultured bacterium | reverse complement strand
AAAAGATACACCATGGACCAGCTCAAATTCTTAATGCCCTATGGGATAGCTGTGGGAAGTTTTCTCCAAAACGGTCCAAAACTGATGCTTCTGTCTATATTATCCAGTGCACTCGCGGGGTTTATTCCTGGTGTTCTTGGCTTATGGTGTGCTTTGAAAGTTGTTAGTAAATTGCCTGTTGAAGATTGGTGGGAAGATATTCAGCATCTTGCGGTCACAGAAGGGATCTGCACGCTGGTTTCCATGACTGTAATCGGATTTTTGGCTATCCCATTCATTCTGATAAAACGATACGAACTCACTTGTGGTGGTGTATTGCCTGTATTTAGCCTCTATGTGATTATCAGTTGGGTGGGTTCCTTTATGCTCAATATGTTGGTCGGTGGTTTTTTGCCCGACCCAATGCAAGACCCGGCTATGCTGGAACTTCAACAGCAATTCAATACCCTGGGTGGTGCAGGCACTCCACCTGCCCTTTAACCATAAAACTGCTCATGAGCATGCCTGGTTCAGCTTTGTGCTGATGTAGGAGGCAATGCAAAGGTAGGCTCAGGTCTTCGCATGAATTCTAGAGCCCATACAATTCATTCCTATTCGTTAAATAGTGCAATATAAGTGCTTGCAAGTTTTTCCAATACCGCATACAATGATTATAGTCCTGCGAGGGTGGAGTGGGACAATTCATTTTTTATTATGCCACCCGGAAATCTGGGAAACCTGGGAGACATGTAATGCATAAGCGTGGTTTTACTTTAATTGAGCTGTTGGTGGTGATTGCTATTATCGGTATTCTGGCGGCAATTTTGCTACCGGCACTGTCCCGTGCACGTGAATCAGCGCGACGGGCCAGTTGCCAGAACAACCTGAAACAATTCGGGTTGGTCTTCAAGATGTATGCCAGCGAGTCACGGGGTGAAAAATTTCCCCCGCCGATGTATCAGGGTACGGCAGGTTGTGCACCTCCTGGTGTACTGGTTATGCCTCTAACCACAGGGATTTATCCGGAATATCTCACAGACCCCGCTATATTTGTATGCCCATCGGGGGTGCAGGTCACAGAGGATGATATGTTTCGGGATGATGGCTCAAGCATCCTTAATGTTGACCCGGACGGTGATGGTCTGATTGATGTATGTGCCAGCTGGTGGCCTGCTTCATTCGCCTATAATTATTATGGTTACGCATTTGAAGAGAGTAGTGACGACACCGATTACAAGATTGCAGCGTCCGTTGCAGCAAGTGTAGCAGGGCAGCCTCTCCCAAGTGGTGTGGATCCTTCTACGGGCGTACCTGTACAGCCTTTGTTGTGGTTCCTTGCGACACTGGCCGTACCAACCCCTGAAGTAGACTTATCGAATATAAATGTCATCATGGACATCATTGATCAGGATATAGATGCGAATTACAGCTTGGGCGGTGGCCCGACTTCGAAGACCATATTCCGGTTGCGTGAAGGCATTGAACGGTTCTTTATTACTGACATCAATAATCCTGCCGGCTCAGCACAGGCGCAGAGCGAAGTAGGCTTAATGTGGGATACGATTGCCACGATACCATCAAATTATAATCATATTCCCGGGGGTAGTAATGTGCTCTACCTGGATGGCCATGTCGAGTTTATCCGTTACCCCAGTGAAAAAATGCCAGTGAACCTTATGTTTGCACTGGTCGGGGCCGTTACCGCGCCCTGATGCTATCGAAAGTTGAGTTTCCCCTGTCTTCGTTATGGACATGAAAAAGCCCGAGACCTCATAAGGATTGAGGTTTCGGGCTTTGTTTACAAGTGGTACCGAAGGAGGGACTTGAACCCTCACGATGTCGCCATCGCCGGATTTTGAATCCGGTGCGTCTACCAATTCCGCCACTCCGGCAAGAGGATACAAAGTATACGTGGTAAAGGCTGCTGATTTCAATCTGACATTGAAATATGCAGACACCTAGAGTACGAGATCATCCGGCTCCATAACAGGAATGGCGGCTAAATCGGCAGGCACCTCGTCCGCTGCCCAGCTGTCCAGCTGAATCTCACCCAGCGCATGGAATGGGCAATCGAAGGTCGCTGCACCACCACTGCGATCAATGAGTACACCAACCCCGATAATGTCTGCACCACGCTCACGAAGGTGGGTAATCGTCTTTTGCACAGACCCGCCTGTGGTGATGATGTCTTCTACGACAAGCACTTTCGTACCCGGCTGTACCGCAAAGCCGCGCTTCACAGCCATGGTGCCATCGGGCTCTTTCTCTGCGAATACCCCACGACAGCCTATGTGTCGTGCGGTTTCATAGGCAAGGATAATACCACCTGTTGCAGGACCTACCACGAGTTCAGGGCCTGCATCTTTGAAGTGGTCTGCAATGGCCTTGCACAGGGTAGAGACATGTTCCGGGTACTGCAGGACCCGCGATGCCTGTAGAAAACGATTGCCATGGCGTCCGCTGGCATAGATGAAGTGCCCTTCGAGTAAGGCGTTAATTTCTTTGAAAATACTGATTACGTCGGGACTACTCATCCGGCTAATTCCTCTTTAATAAGACGGACTGCTTCCGTCGGGTTCTCGTGATTCAATATAGGTCGGCCCACCACCACCATGCTCGATCCTGCTGCTGCTGCCTTGGCGGGTGTCATGATGCGGGATTGGTCATCCTTGCTCGACCAGGCCGGGCGAATGCCGGGTGTAACCACCAGGGGCTCCGGTCCTACGGCTTGCCGTACCAACGCGATTTCCTGGGGAGAGCAGACTATGCCGTGGGCACCTGCATCGATGGCCATCTTTGCCAGACGCGGTACCGCTTCTGCAGCGGTTTCTTTCAGGCCAATATCCGATTTAAGTTCTTCGTCGGAAAAACTGGTGAGGATGGTCACCGCCAGGATTTTCGTATCGGTACCTTCCACCGACTCCCGCGCCCTGGCAATCATCTTGGCACCGCCGCTGGCATGGAGCGTGAAGAGTCCAACGCCAAGGTCGGCTGCGGCACGCGCACCATGGGCCACGGTATTGGGGATATCGTGGAATTTCAGGTCCAGGAAAACCGAGCGTCCCTTCGCCTGTACCGCCTCAACGATAGACGGTCCGCACCGCGTGAAGAGCTGCGACCCGATCTTGTACCATGTACAACCTTCCGTCGCATCGACAATGGACAGGGCCTCCTCTGCGGTATCTACATCCAGCACGACAATCAGTTCCGTAGCCACACGCGTACTCCTTCATTGGGATTGAGTACACCATGATAGCAAGCAGCGTGGGGGGGATGCGACCTTAGTACAGGGGCGGAAGAACAACTTCTCTCGTTCCCATGCTCTGCGTGGGAATGCATACACCGGAGCTCTGCTCCGGAAAACAGGCGTGTTCGACTGGAAATGCAACAGCCTCAGTCCCGACATGGGCTAAGCATGCTGACGCGGAGATTCCCGCCTCCGCGGGAATGACAGGAAAACGTGGCAATTGCTGGATTAGCATAGGCCAGGATACAAATATTTATACTTCCATTGCCCCGACGAGATCGGTGATTTTTGCGACATCATGACGCTGGCAATAGTCTTCCAGGCCATCGATAACTTCCATGGCCGCCGTGGGATGGCGGAATGTATAAGAACCGATGGCGACCCCGGTCGCGCCTGCCAGGATAAACTGCATGGCGTCCGAAGCATTGGTAATACCCCCCATGCCCAGCACAGGGATCTTCAGGACCTTCGACAGATCCCACACCAGCTTCACCGCTACGGGTCGAATCGCAGGACCACTCAGACCCCCCACGATATTCGAGAGGATGGGTTTCCGTGTTTCCGGGTTAATGCCCATACTCGTGATGGTATTTATGGCACTGATGGCATCAGCCCCCGCAGCTTCCGCAGCCAGCGCAGGCTCTGCAATGTCGATTACATTGGGGCTTAGTTTGATAAACAAGGGCAGCTTGGTCGCTGCACGAATTGCTTCCGTATAGGCCTTCACCAATTCCGGGTCCTGCGCTACCAGCGTACAGCCCCGTGCAGTTTTTGCGTTATGCACATTGGGACACGACAGATTCGCTTCAATGGCATCGGCTGCGCCTTCCGCTTCAAGGCGCTGTGCCAGTTCTGCATATTCCTCGGGCGAAGCACCATAGATATTGCCGATGATGGTACAGCCATGTTCCCGCAGCCATGGCGCCTTCTCCTTCAGATATACATCAATCCCCACATTCTGCAGGCCGATAGCATTTAGCATACCTGCCGGGGTTTCTACCAGACGTGGCGGATTATTTCCCGCACGTGGTTGCAGAGACAGGCTTTTTGTAGTCACTGCACCCAGCCGGGAAACATCGAAATAACTGTTGTATTCCTGCCCATAGGCGAAGGTGCCCGAACCCACCGTAACGGGGTTCTTCATTTTCAGGCCACCCAGATTAATTGATAAGTCTACCGATGTTCCCATGCTTTCCCACTATTCTAAAAGTTCAGCAACCTAATAGGCCGCCCAATTGATTAAGGTCGATTCAAATACCGGACCGTCATAACAGACCCGCACCATTCGTTCCGCTTCAATTTCTATGGTGGACTCCACCACACAGCCCAGACATACCCCGTCGCCACAGGCCATTTCTGCTTCAAGAGAGGTCATGCACGGAATCCCCAGTGCTTCACAGGCCACATGGGTCGCTTTCATCATGACCATGGGACCGCAACAGTGGACCATGGTTCCGGTACCCGGATTGAGGCGTGTTAACACTTCAGAGGCAAAGGCTTTTTCTCCTGCGCTCCCATCATCGGTTGCCAGGTGTACCTTGCAGCCCATCTGATGAAACTCCTCCTCACACAACAACATGGATTCCGTGCGTGCTGCCAGTATGACTTCCGGTGTTTTGCCCAGCTTTGCGATCATGGCTTCTGCCAACGCTGGAAAGGGAGCAACACCAATACCGCCTGCCACGAAAATGTGGCGTTCAATGGATTCATCCAAAGGCCATGGTTTACCCAACGGACCCTGAATGCTTATGGTCTGTCCCTGGGTAAGACGTGAGAGCAAGCGGGTGCCTTCCCCCTCAATTTTATACAGTATAGACACACTGTCCTTGAATATACGCTCAAAGCACATGGGTCGCCGCAGAAATGGAAACAACCCCGCCTGTACTTCCAGCATGCAAAACTGTCCCGCCTGGGCTTCACCTGCCAATTGCGGTGAATGCACCACCAGCCGATAATGCCCCGGGGATACCTCCTGGTGCATCTTTACTTCACACGTCACAATACCCGGCATAATTACCTCCGGTCATCCAGTACCAACTGGTTCCTCAATAAACTGATACTCACCCGGACACGTTCCGCCAGAATTTCACCAACCCCGTCCACCTCGCACAACTCATCCTTCGGCGCACGCACAATGGCTTGTAAGGTGCCAAAGCGCGCCACAAGATTTTTAATGATTTGTGGTGGAAGGCGGTGCGTTGAATTTAAAACCCGATAGCCGCGTGGT
>CALAXS010000794.1 GCA_937895305.1 uncultured bacterium | reverse complement strand
AAAGGGATTATCCGAATCGAGCGCAAAGGCCTTTTCGTAGGTCGGCAGAATTAAATCGTCTTCTTCAATAAAGGCCAGTGCTTCAATGTAAAGTGGATTGGGTGTTTCCAGGGTTGCTTCTTCGGTCTTCACCACCTTACGGAGGAAAGCCCGTGCTGAAGAAGGGTGATGGGTCAACGATTTTACATATTGCTGTTCGTTCAGATCATAGCGATATTGGACGTCAAAGAACCATAGGGCAGTAGCAAATGCCATGCCTGCAAACATGCACCATCGGAAAGCACGCCGCACCCGCCGCGCTCCAGAGTAATCACCGCCTACACCGTAAGCGGGAATACGGGGTTCGCTCAAGTTCACCCCACACCGCCCATAAGGCGACGCGCGATAATCTTACCCGCTTCCACACCAGGCTGGTCGAAGGTGTTTACGTTGTAGAGACGTCCGGCCATAGCGGTCTGAACTTCGAGCATGTAGAGTACCTGCGCCACGGTGTTGGCGTTTAGTCGCGGCAGCGTAATCTTGACGACTGGGCGACCGCTTTCCTTGAGTGCATCAGCGGTACCCTGTAGCTCCGCAGCCATGAGTTTGTTCATGGACTGCCCACGGAGGTAACCGAGTTCCTCGATACCTGTAAGGGTCTCGGGAATTTTGAGGGTCTTGGCAAAGCGCTTCACTTCGATGAGGTTGAAGATTTTGTCGTTGGGCCCTTCACGATAGAGTTGCACCTGGGAATGCTGGTCCGTGGCGCCCAGTGCCTTGACCGGGGTCTGCCCCGCATTCACAATATCGCCATCGAGGCTGTTTTCTTTGCCCAGGCTTTCCGCCCAAAGCTGACAGTACCAGTCAGCAATATCGCGAAGGCCATCGGCATAGGGCATCATGACGGACATGTTTTTACCCTTCTTCACGTCCATAAGATACTGCACCGCTGCATTCAAATACGCCGGGTTATCCATGAGACTGGCCTGGCTACATCGCTGGTCCATGGCCGCACACCCTGCGAACATTTCGTCCACGTCCATGCCCAGCATAGCTGCGGGGAAGAGTCCCACAGGGGTAAAAACAGAGAAGCGTCCACCCACGTTTAAGGGAATATCGAAAGTAGTCAGACCATATTCGTCGGCCACAGGATGGAGCAGACTCTTGGGTGCGTTTTCGCCACGGGGGCTGGTGGTGACCACGAGGTGATCCTTGAGCGCACTGGCATCCATTTTTTTCAATAGTGCCTGCACCACGAGCATCAACTGGGACATGGTCTCTGCGGTACCACCGGATTTGGAAATCACATTGTAGAGGGTCTTGTGGGGTGGACACACACGCAGCATGGCGTGAAAGGTGACCGGGTCGATATTGTCCATAACGAATAACCGCGGGCTACCCTTACGGCCCCGCTTCGTCAGCAGGTTGTGGTATTTGGAATTAAGCGCAGTCTGCAGGGCAGTGATACCCAGTGCC
>CALAXS010000793.1 GCA_937895305.1 uncultured bacterium | reverse complement strand
AGGATGAATCAATCTTTTATTACCCTGTATATGAAAAGACCACAATGCAACGTTTAACGATAACCAGACTGCGTTGTCCGTTATGCCTTACGCTTCTGCTTTGCATCCTCGCCCCCTTGGCCCAGGCACTCAACATCGGCGACGCTGCACCCGACTTTACTCTCAAGGGTGTGGACAACAAAGAGCACACCCTCAGTGAATACAGCAATGCTAAAATACTCGTTGTAGTCTTTACCTGTAATCACTGTCCCACGGCGCAAGCCTACGAGGACAGTATCCAGGAACTACACGACAACTATAAAGAACAGGGCGTCCAGCTCATCGCAATTTCGCCCAACGACCCAACGGCAGTACGCCTCGATGAATTGGGATATAGCGATGTGAATGACTCCCTGCCGGAGATGCAGCTGCGTGCATTAGAGAAAAAATTCACCTACCCCTATCTCTATGACGGTGACACACAGAAGGTCTCCCGTGCCTATGAACCTGTCGCAACGCCCCATGTATTCATTTTCGACCAGAACCGCAAGCTTCGATATAAAGGTCGCATCAGTGACAACCAGCACAAGGGTAAAGCCAAAAAGTTCGAGGCACGTGATGCTATCGAAGCCCTGCTTAAAGGCGAAGCCCCTCCTGTCACCAAGACAAAGACCATGGGCTGTTCTGTAAAGTGGTCCGACAAGCAGCAAAGTGTAAAGTCAGCAGAAGAGCGCTGGGCCAATGAACCTGTGGAAGTACGAATGCTGGACGATTCGAAACTCCCGGACATTATGAAAAACAAGACAGAAAATATCCGTCTGGTCAATGTTTGGGCCACCTGGTGTGGTGGTTGTGTTGCAGAGTTCCCTGAATTGATAGAAATCAATCGCATGTACCGTAACCGCAATTTTGAACTGGTGACCCTCAGCGCAGACGAGCCGGATAAAATGGATCAGGTAAAGACGTTCCTCGAAAAGCAACAGGCCAGCACCACAAACTACCTCGTTAAAATAAACGACGGCGAAAATTTCGTCCAAACCATCGATGCGAAGTGGGAGGGGGCATTGCCCTATACCATGCTCATCGCCCCCGGTGGCGAAATTATTTACAGACACGAAGGTATTATTGATCCCTTGACAGTGAAACGCGCTATAGTGAACTATCTGGGAAGAACCTATAAATAAACTATGCAGAGCAATCCACAACATATCCAACTCCTTCGTGCAGGTGTTGCCGCCATTCGGCAATGGCGCGAGGAACACCCCAACGACATCCTGCAACTCTGCTCAGCCAACCTCATGGATCTGGACCTCAGTGACGCGCCTCTTTACCGTGCGGACTTTCGTATGGCCACCCTGAAAAATACCAAGCTCGAACGCGCCGATTTGCGTGCATCCACCTTTATGGATGCAAAACTCCATTGCGCCAATCTCAACGGAGCCAATGCCGAGCAATGCAATTTTATGGGTGCAACATTACGCGATACCCGGCTCACCAGCATGAACCTCAAGCGCACCAATTTCAGCGGGGCACGTATGAAAGGGGCAGACCTCCGTGCATCCAATCTCACTGGTGCAAAAATGTGTGGTGCCAAAATGCGAGATGCCATCCTGCGTGGTGCCATCATTGTGAATGCTGATCTCAGTAGTGTTGATTTGCGGGGTGCCGATCTCAGGGAAGCTATTCTCGCCAAGTCGGATTTTCGCAGTGCACTTTGCAATAGTGCAAAAATGGGTAAGGCCGATTTTTTTCAATCCAATCTGACCGAAGCCGATTTTGAAGGTGCCCAACTGACTTCCGCCAATCTGAAACATGCCCGTTGCATTCAATGTAATTTCCAACGTGCCAACCTGAAAAAGGCCAATATGCTCGGCTACTTCGTACGTGCCGATTTTCGTGGTGCGAAACTGCAAGACGCCTTCATGCTCAATGGTGACTTTACTGGTGCCAAGCTTAGCCTGACCCAAAAGTTCTATATGAAGCACCGGAACAAGCAACAAGCAAAAGCAGAACAGGAGCTCCGTGAGCTTGAACAATAAGCCACGGGCGCGTCCGGGTATTCTTCTCTTGGCCAGTGCCTGGCTTTGTAGCATGGTGCTGTTTGTGTTGGGTGCTCTGTTTTCAATGGTGGCCCTCATCGTATTGGCTAGCTTCTGCTACAGCTTGCTCGCCCACCACCCCACACCCGGGATGACACCACGCCTGCGATCCCTTATACTACTCCTGCTGGCCTGGCCCATAGCAGTACCCATACTGCTTATCGCCCTGAGCACTCCAGGCATAGCCCTACGCAATAAACGGTATGCCGGTCTCGCAATAGTGTTACTAAGTTTTTTTATCATCGATTTCATCGCACCACAAAACTGGGGTAAAACCTTGGCCATCGAACAAGACAGTCCAATGATCGAAGCGACCACCCAGAGCGAAAAACGTGACCAGGTACTCCATCACCTCAACGGCTTTCCTTATACCCCGGCCTGGTGGCTCAAGAATCCACACGCCCAAAGTTTCTATGGCCCTTTCTTTCGCAACAAAACCTATAACGAATTTCGCAGCGAGCGCCTGGAAACGCCCGACGACGATTTCGTCATGCTTCAATATGCCGATGCCGATCCTGACAAGCCTCTTGTGCTCATGCTCCACGGTCTGGAAGGTTCTGCACAATCTTTTTACATTAAAACCTACAACGAAGTCTTTCATGCTCAAGGCTGGAACACCGTCACCATGGAATTTCGTTTCTGTAGTGGCGAGATTAACAAGACCAAACGTATCTACCACATGGGTGAAACCACCGACATTGACCATGTCATCAAGACCCTCACTACCCGCCACCCCGACAAGCCCCTCTATCTCCTTGGCATTTCCCTCGGCGCAAACGTACTCACGAAGTGGCTCGGTGAAACCGGCGCTGCCCTTCCCAAACAGATTCAGGCTGCTGCGGTCATAGCACCACCCTTCATGCCCCACAAATCCGTACCAGCATTCCATGATGCCCTGGGCGGATTCTACGTCTGGCACTTTCTTCGCTCCCTCAAGCCCAAGGCACGCGCCAAAGCCGCGCAGTTCCCCGGGGCCATCGATCTCGAAGCGCTGGAAGCCTGCAAGGACTTTTACACCTACGACACCATTATCACCGCAAAGCTCCACGGCTTCGACGATGCCATGGACTACTGGGAAAAAGTCGGTAGCTACCAGTTTCTCCCCGAAATTCAATGCCCCACCTTACTCGTTGCCGCAAAGGACGACCCCTTCAATCCCGAAGACACCATCCCCTACGATATCGCTGCGGCCAACCCCTGGCTCCACCCCCAATGGGCTGATCAAGGCGGGCACGTAGGCTTCGTTGCAGGCCCCACACCCCACCGCGCATACTCCTGGGCCGAAGAACAAACCATGCGCTTCTTTCAACTCTACGCTACCGCAGAAAATAAAGAGTAAATCCATGAGTAACTTGCTATGACAATGACCGACACAGAATTTCAGGATCGCCTTGTCATGCTCATGAAGCATATACGCGATTTCAATCGCAACCAGGATCCAATTGCTTCTGTTAATACCTTTGCCAAAGGCACCCGGAAAATATATGGACAGCACGCCATGATTTCCGTTTCGCTCCGCACTCTCAATGAAGGCTGTTACCGGGTTATGCGACTCATGCACCAAAAAGGCCTCGCATCACCCGGGCTTACCGACATTATTTTCGCTGGCGACGACACCCCGGCAGCCTGTGGCGGTATCATCGGCGATCTCATCATCAAGGAATCCCCCGTTATTATTAACGACCTCGATTGCCCCAACGACCCTGTGCTGGGCGTTCAATTGGCCCCTTATAAATTTCTTCTGGCATTCCCCGTTTATGGCAATGGCGACAAGCCCCTCAACTGGATGCTCTTTCTCAGCACCCGGCCCGATGCCATGACCCGCGTCGACATCGAAGCACGTATTCTTCAATCCAACCTCATGAGCGGTATCACCAATAACAAGATTGCGAATCAGGAGCTCAAGAAGGCCCATAAATGGATCCAGCAGGAAATCGACGAAGTCGCGAATATACAGCGCGGCCTTCTTCCCGAGACCCTCCCTGATATTCCCGGCCATCGACTCGCAGCGACCTACCAGACCTACGACCGTGCAGGGGGCGACTACTACGATGTGCTCTCTATTCCACCCATACAAGAAGGTGGAGACCCCCGCTGGCTCTTCTTCATCGCAGACGCTTCAGGCCATGGACCCTCCGCCGCTGTGATTATCGCCATGCTTTCCGCCCTACTCCACAGTTACCATGACTTGCCCTGCTGTCCAGCACAACTCCTTCACTATTGCAACCATCACCTCCGCATGCGCAAACGTAACACCAACTTCGTCACCGGTTTCCTCGCCTTCTATACTCCCGCTACCGGCGAATTCACCTATAGCTGCGCGGGCCATCCCCTGCCCCTGCTGCGCCAGCCTAACGGTGCCGTGTCCTCACTCAAGCAAACCGACGGATTTCCCCTGGGACTCTTTGAAGAAGGCAACTACACCCACGCTACCCTGAACCTGGAAAAAGGTCAGGCCCTGCTCCTCTATACCGACGGCCTCTCCGAAGCGCGTTCCCCCCAGGGCGAGTTCTTTACAGAACGTGGTTTACATACAGCCTTTGCGCGACTCGATCCAACCGACCCCATAAAAATGCTCGATGCGCTACAGCAGGAACTCCGCGATCACGAGAACGGTGCCCAGCCCAACGACGACCAATGCAGCCTCGCCATCACCGTGCTCTAGGTACTATGCGATTTCCCCTCCCTGTCATTCCACGAAGGCAGGAATCCCCCCGTGATAACGCCTGGCCAGAACTTGGAAAGATGACTATCACCCAATCAAAAACTTTTTCTCGTTCCCTATTGCCTGCCATGCTACGGTCGTCCGCCCGGCAAGTGCCCTACGTATTCCGGCGATATTCCCCGCCAATCTCAAACAACGCTTGCGTAATCTGTCCCAGACTGCAATAGCGCACGGTATCCATGAGTTCTTCAAAGATATTGCCATTATTACGACACACCTGCTTCAGCCTTTCCAGGGCTGCATCAGAACGGTCAGCGTGTTTTTCATGGAAGGCTTTCACCTGTTCCACCTGCGCCGATTTTTCCTCTTCAGTGCCCCGGCGCACCTCCATATTCGCCATCATTTCCGCATGATCCCCATGGGGATCCACAAAGGTATTCACCCCGACAATGGGATAGGCACCATTGGATTTCAGGTGTTCATAATGATGTGAATCATCCTGAATCTTACCCCGCTGATAGCCCCGCTCCATAGCGCCCAAAACACCGCCCCGCTCCGAGATTCGATCAAACTCCTCCAGCACCGCTGTTTCAACCAGATCCGTCAGCTCCTCAATAATGAACGAGCCCTGCAACGGATTCTCATTCATGGCCAGGCCATGTTCCTTATTGATGATGAGCTGGATGGCCATAGCACGCCGTACGGAACCCTCGGTGGGAGTCGTTACTGCTTCATCAAATGCATTCGTATGCAGCGAATTGCAGCGGTCGTATAGCGCCGTTAACGCCTGTAGTGTTGTGCGAATGTCATTAAAGTCCACCTCCTGCGCATGTAAAGAACGTCCGGAAGTCTGTATGTGGGTCTTCAACTTCTGTGCACGTTCCTCCGCACCATAGCGTTCTCGCAGGGCCACCGCCCAGATACGTCGTGCGACACGATTCAATACCGCATACTCCGGGTCCATCCCGCAGGAGAAAAAGAACGACAGATTTTCTGCAAACCGATTGATATCCATACCCCGTGCCAGGAAATACTCTACAAAGGTAAATCCATTCGCCAGGGTAAAGGCCAACTGTGAAATGGGATTCGCGCCCGCTTCAGCAATGTGGTATCCCGAAATTGAAATCGAATAGAAATTACGCACCCCCTCCTGAATGAAATACTCCTGAATATCCCCCTGCATCTTCAACGCAAAATCAATGGCGAAGATGCACGTATTCTGACCCTGGTCCTCCTTCAGAATATCCGCCTGCAGCGTACCCCGTACCTGGCTCAATACCTCCCTGTGAAAATGTTCACGCTCCTCCCGGGTCGCCGTGCGCCCCTCCTTCGCCTCCAGGTCGGCCACGCGCTGATCTATGGCCGTGTTAAAAAACATCGCTAGAATTATCGGCGCAGGACCATTGATGGTCATACTTACCGAGGTATTCGGGGCCCATAAATCAAAGCCCGCATACAACTGCTTCATATCATCCAGTGTGGCCACCGACACCCCGGACGTACCAATCTTTCCATAGATGTCCGGCCGCGGATCCGGGTCACGACCATACAAGGTCACCGAATCAAAGGCCGTCGACAACCGCTTCGCATCACTATCTTTCGACAAATACTTGAACCGTGCATTGGTCCGCTTCGCATCGCCCTCACCCGCAAACATCCGTGCCGGATCCTCATCACTGCGTCGAAAAGGAAATACACCGCCTGTAAACGGAAAACTGCCCGGCACATTTTCCCGTAACAACCACTGTAACCGTTGTCCTGGATCCACATACTTCGGTAACGCGACCCGGCGAATCCTGGACCCCGCAAGGCTTTCCCGCGTTAAGGGTACCTGGATTTCACGATCCCGAACTGTGTAGGAATACGTGACCCCGCTATACGCGGTCTCCAGCGTCTTAAAATCCTCAAGCAACTGAAAAGAGTCCTTTGAGACCTGGCGCATTAATTCCGTTTTGCGATTCAATAAAGATGTCTTTACCGAATCTTCCACCACATCATGGAGTATCCCATCCAACTGCCAGATCTTCCGCACCAATGCCGCCTGTGCAGCACCTTCATCATGATAGCGACGTACACAATCCGAAATATCTGATAAATACCGGACCCGCTCCGGTGGAATAACTACCGAATTGGCCGAAGCAAACTTATGCAACGGCTGTGGTAAAGACGATGACCAATCCACATCAAAACGCCCCCGTATTAAATGCAACAACCCGTGATACAACGCCGTCACCCCATCATCATTAAACCGTGCTGCCACCGTTCCAAAGACCGGCATCTCCTCTGGCGTCTCATTAAAAGCACCGTGATTCCGCTGAAACTGCTTCCGCACATCCCGCAACGCATCCTCTGAACCAGCACGGTCATACTTGTTAATCACCACCAAATCTGCAAAATCGATCATGTCGATCTTTTCCAGCTGTGATGCCGCACCAAACTCCGCCGTCATCACATACATCGCCAGATCCACAAAGGGCACAATCCCCGCATCCCCCTGCCCGATCCCCGCCGTCTCCGCAATAATCAAATCATAGCCCGCCGCCTTCAATACCGTTATACTCTCGCCCAACGCCTCCGAAATATCCCCATGCTTCGCACGCGTCGCTAAAGAGCGCATAAACACCTGGGAATTCACAACCCCGTTCATCCGGATACGATCCCCCAGCAGCGCCCCGCCCGTACGCCGTCGCGTCGGATCAATCGAAATTACCGCTACCCGCTTCTCAGGGAAATCATTCATAAACCGCGTAATCAACTCATCCACCAGCGAAGACTTACCCGCGCCCCCCGTGCCCGTCACACCCAGCACAGGTGTTTTTCCCGCCACCCTGGCCTCAACAGTCTTCATCAACGTTGTATGCGCGCTACTATCCGCCTCCTTCAACTCCTCCACCGCTGTTAATAAACGGCCCACACCCCGGTCATCCTCCAACGCCACTGCGGGTGCATCCTCAATAACATACTGCGATCGCGCTGTACGCTCCAGCAAATCCCGAACCATCCCCAGCAACCCCATCACGCGCCCATCCTCCGGCGTGTAAATCTTTTCCACCCCATACGCTTCCAGTGCTGCCACTTCCTGCGGTACGATCACTCCACCGCCACCAGCAAAGACCCGGATATGCGCACAGTCTTTCTCCTTCAACAAATCGATCATATACCTGAAATACTCGACATGCCCCCCCTGATACGAACTTACGGCGATGGCCGCAGCATCCTCCTGCACCGCAGCCTGCACCACCTCCACTACAGACCGGTTATGTCCCAGATGAATCACCTCCCCACCCAGCTCCTGCATAATTCGGCGCATCACATTTATCGACGCATCATGTCCATCAAACAACGACGTGGCTGTCACAATCCGCAGGGGACGCGACACTTCAACCGGGGCCGTCAATGCGGCCTTGTTTACTGCTGTTGCCATTGGAAAATTACCTACTGCTGTACAGATTTACACACTCCTACAGTATATGCCACTTCCGGGGTAGGTGTATAGTTACTGAATCTGTGTCTTCAAGGTGCTATAACAGGCTTGAATCCCACTTCCCACTGGACCTTGGACGGTGTGTCCAGGCGGTAAACCATGCGTCCGCTTCGCTCCTCTTGTACCACGGCGACTTCCTCACCATTTATCCGGGCAAAAGAAACCTCGAAGTCATCCGGTATATAAAAATAGAGCCAGGGCGCGTTGGTATCTGCACGATAACTCCCAGATAAAATCCGGGTCGATACATCCCACTGCTCATCCTCTATCCGCATACTGTCCTCTACAGACTGGCCCACGGCCAATACCATGGGGCGATTCCGATACGGCCGCAACGCCAACATACGATGTGCACCGGGTTTCAGCTTGACCGAAATCTGAGTATCCGCCAACCCAAGATACAGCCCTTCCCATTTATCAAAGACCGTCGCATATTTCGTGGTATACAAATTCAAACGTTCCAGAGGAATTTCAATCGTTTGCTCTTCATTCTCAACCCAGTTAAACAAAGCCAGGACGTGACAATCATCCTTTACGGGGACATGCCAGATGCCCGGATGTTCATTTGCAAATACATCCAATGGAATGGCCCTTGGCGAATCAGGACTCGTCCCAAGTTCGTTGATCAATTTCTTTACCACAGATCGACGTATGGAAAATTGCTCCGGCAACAAAGCCACCGGCGTATCCAATTCCCGCTGCGATTCTAGTGTCCAATACTGTCGCCCCAGATAAAACCGCTGCATATCATTACTCAACGCCTCCACCTCCTCTTCCCACGATTCAATCTTGCTATCAGTGGGCGGGGCAATAATCTGCCCCTCCATACCATCCCACACCTCCATGGCACGCCCATACCGCTGCAAGCCCTTCACCGGGTCCTGCTCCGTCAACGCAACATAAAACACCTCCGATGTCAGCTTCTCACCCGGTTCCAGACGCACAGGCGGCTCATAGGTACACACCGCCTCATAGCCCGTGAATAAATCGTCCTTTCCTATACTCTGCACGAGCTTCACGGAACCCTTCGCTTTTGCATTCGATAAAAATCCACCAATCACACTGCGCCTTGATGACGGTTGAACTGTGGCAAGATTCCAATCACTCCAGGCACCCCCATTATGTAGGCTAGGTTGCGAATCGCCTCCTGCAACCACGCTCCCATTGTCCAGGCTTATCGCCTGCGTCGCAGGCCCACCCAGATTCATCGCCGCCCCCTTTTTGTGCTGGCTATACCACGGATACAACGCCTCCACTTCCACCGCCTTTTTCCCCGAATTCACATACGTTAATCGCACCGTAAGAAAAGGCTGCGTCACATAGGTCTCCACCACCCACGCACACGACTGCTGGGAAAACAACATCCCCGGTCCCTGACCCAACGCATTACGTACCTCCTGACGCGTACTAAATGCCGGGCCTACAGGCAGCTCCACCAGCTTCTCCTGCCCCACCAGTTTCACCATGGGCTGCACATCATCAAAGATCGTTGTCCCATCCATCAACGTCACATCCACCCGCCCATTCTTCTGCACTACCACCGAAAAACTTTCACTGCTGATCTGCCGGAAAGGCTTCGTCCTGGTATATATCTGGGCAGATGCCGCCTCCATCACCAACAGGCCCATTACAACGACTCGTACCAAATTAATCATCATACGCTCCATACCGCAGTGCTCTAACTCGAGATTCATCCACACACCCCTATAATGACGTTATCACGCTGAATCGTTGCAATGAAAGAAAAGAAAGCCCAAATCCAGTAAATTAAGCAGATAATGCTGACCCATCCCTATTTTCTCGACCAAAACACCAAATTCCCGAAAC
>CALAXS010000792.1 GCA_937895305.1 uncultured bacterium | reverse complement strand
ACAGGATATCGTTACAGGATTTTACATGGATTCCCGTATTCACGGGAATGACGATGTGTGTGATACTTTGAAATGTTGTATCGATTCTGTCATCGAATTATTGAACATCTACAGGAATGACAAGATAAAAAAGTAACTTGTCCCCAGCCCATAAAAAAAGGCCGTACCCCGAAGGGTACGACCTGAATAATAATCGGGTAGGAACTACATCTTCTGCATGAGCGCGAGGAAGTCCTGGTTCGACTTGGTCTTCTTGAGCTTGTCGATGAGCATCCCCGCGGCCTCGGGCAATTCCAGGGGCGAGAGTACGCGCAGGAGAAGCCAGATGCGTTCGAGATCTTCTTTCGACAACAAGAGTTCTTCTTTCCGTGTCCGTGATTTGTGCACGTCGATAGCGGGGAAGATACGTTTTTCCATGAGGCGACGGTCCAGGTGAATTTCCATGTTACCCGTACCTTTGAATTCCTCAAAGATCACATCGTCCATGCGACTACCTGTTTCTACCAGTGCCGTAGCCATGATAGTCAGGCTGCCACCCTCTTCGATATTACGGGCTGCACCGAAGAAACGTTTGGGCCGCTGCAGTGCATTGGCTTCCACACCGCCGGACAAGACCTTGCCGCTGGACGGGATGATAATGTTATAGGCACGAGCCAGGCGGGTGATAGAGTCTAGGAGAATGACCACATCTTTTTTGTGTTCTACCAGGCGCTTGGCCTTGTTCAGTACCATCTCTGCTACTTGAATATGACGTTCCGGCGGTTCGTCGAAGGTTGAGGCAATCACCTCGCCATTCACTGAACGACGCATCTCGGTCACTTCTTCCGGGCGCTCATCGATGAGCAACACGATGAGGTAAACTTCAGGATGGTTCGTGGTAATAGCGTTTGCAATCTTCTGCAGGAGCACCGTCTTACCGGTGAAAGGTGCTGCAACAATCAATCCACGTTGCCCTTTACCCACGGGGGAAAGCAGGTCAATCACGCGGGTAGCCACTTCCTTCTGTCCCACTTCCAGATTCAATTTCTCGTCAGGGTGCAACGGGGTTAAGTCTTCGAACAAAATTCGCGAATGGGCCACTTCAGGACTGTCACCATTAATGGAATCCACCTTCAGCAAGGCAAAATAACGTTCCCCTTCTTTAGGGGGGCGTACCTGACCACGAATACTGTCACCCGTGCGCAGCGCGAACTTGCGAATCTGGGAAGGGGACACATAAATATCATCGGGGCCCGGCAAGTAAGAATAATCGGGAGAGCGGAGGAAACCGAATCCGTCCGGCAGGATTTCCATGGTGCCTTCACCAATTATGGAACCTGCATTCTTGATGCTGTGTTGTAGTATCTCAAAAATAAGATCCTGCTTTTTCAAGCCGCCCAGCTCTTCGATTTCCAGCTCTTCTGCCGTCTTGTGCAGCTCGGCGATGGGCATGGCCTTCAGATCATTTATGGCAATCTCCGGGCCATCACCTACTTCCGGTATTTCTTCATGTTCAACGTCCAGAACCTTGGGTGGACGACGGGTATTGTTATACCGACGTTGTGGACCACCACTTCTGTTGTTGTTGCTAGCACCGCCAGTATGACGATTTTGTGGGCGGTTCTGAGTCCGCTTTGCGGGGCGCTTGGTGCGTCCCTGGCTCTGACTACGTTCTGTCATGCCTTGTCCTTTCGATACAGGTATAGAAATGAAGAGACGAATGCCTCTTTTTTGAATGCCTTGCTTGTTTGTTTTTTTCGAATCAGGACGGACTAATGTATTTCCGCCCAATTTTTACCAATGCCCAAATCTACTTTTAAGGGCACTGTAAGTTCTATTGCATTTTCCATGATCTCGCGCATCAATGTTGCTACAGCTTCCGCTTTTTCTGCGGGAGCATCCACCACCAGTTCATCGTGAACCTGCAGCACCATACGTGCGTCCAGTGTCGACAGCTTTTTGTCCAGCGCTATCATGGCCACCTTGATCACATCCGCAGCACTCCCCTGTACCGGGGTATTAATCGCTGCGCGCTCGGTAGCCTTCCGCTGATTCACATCGGAACTTTTCAGGTCCGGTACATAGCGCCTTCGATTCAGGAGCGTCTTCACATAGCCCTTTTCCTTGGCATCAACTATCACCTGATCCAGCCAGGTGCGAACTTCAGGATATTGGGCAAAGTAGGCATCAATGAACTCTTGTGCTTCCTTCATACCTATACCCAGATTTCGGGACAGGCCAAAGGCACTAATGCCGTAGACCACACCAAAATTCACTGCCTTCGCCTGGCGACGTTGCTCCGGGGTGACAGCATCCAGTGCCACACCAAAGACCCTTGCTGCGGTATCGCTATGGATATCCATATCCTGAAAGAATGCTTCTTTCAGTGCTGTGTCATTGGAAAGGTGCGCGAGAATGCGTAATTCAATTTGTGAGTAATCCGCCGAGATAAGTACCCGGTCTGGACTGGAACTGATAAAGGCCTCGCGTATGCGGCGACCGTATTCTGTGCGTACGGGGATATTTTGTAAGTTGGGGTTACTGCTGGCCAAACGTCCTGTAACAGCCACAGCCTGATTAAAGGAGGTATGAATTTTTCCTGTTTCGGGATGAATACACTTTGGAAGTGCCTCAACATACGTGCCACGCAACTTTTCCAGCATCCGGTATTCCAGAATCTTTTCCGGTAAAGGATGCTCGTGTTTGAGTTGTTCCAGCACACTCTCGTTGGTCGAGTAGCCCGTTTTTGTTTTCTTGATTGGCTTCAGGCCAATCTGGTCAAAGAGTACAACCTGTAATTGCTTGGGAGAGTTTATATTAAAAGGTGCCCCCGCCAAGCTATGTATCTCGGTCTCTAACTCGCCCAACCGCACCTGAATCTCCTGGTGCAATCCCTGGAAGACCTTCAAATCTATAGAAACGCCCTCTTGTTCCATGCGCTTCAATACGCTGAGGAGGGGGAGTTCAACATTTTGGAAGAGGGTGTCCAGCTCCCGTTCAACCAGGAGCGGTTCCAGCACCTCATGAAGCCGCCAGGTAATGTCGGCATCTTCACTCGCATAATCACATGCGCGATCTACAGGTACATGATTAAAGGTGACGGCTTTGGATCCTTTTCCGATCAAATCAGAGATGGGGATCGTCTTGCGTCGTAGATACTGGAGGCTAACCTCACCTAGATTGTGCCTTAACCGGGAGGGATCTGTCAAGTAAGAAGCGACCATGGTATCCATAGCTGTTCCAAGCACTTCCAGCCCCGCACGTTCCAATACGATGAGGTCATACTTGATGTTATGCCCCACTTTGCCTATCTTCTCATCAGCAAGCAGGGGTTGGAGCTTCTCCTTAAGAACCGTCATGGATAGCTGGTCGAGATAGGTTACTGTAGTCAGGTCATCCGGGTCTGTGAAATACGTGCAGGCTTCTTGCGTGTGCGACACCGGAATGTAATACCCGGTGCAGGCTGCGCAGCTTAGTGAGATTCCTACCAACTCCGCCAGCATGGGGTCGGTTGATGTGGTCTCCGTGTCAATGGCAAAAATACCGTTGGCGTGCATGGCGGCTATCGCCTCATCGAGAACTTTCTCGGTCACCACCAGTTGATAGTTCAGTGTCTCTTCTTCGGCTTCCACGGCATTGGGCACCAACCCTTCCAGCAAGCCATGAAACTCCAGACCCGTGAAATGCTCTATCAACGTTTCCTGATCCCAGTCCTTGCGCTGGAGCTTGTCCAGGTCCGTGTCGCAGTCCACGTCGCATTTAATCGTAACGAGTTCCCGGCTGAAGTAAGCCATCTTCTCGTCTTCTATCAGTTTCTCTTTTTGCTTGCCCTTGAGGCTTTCAATATTTTCGTACAAGCCTTCCAGGGTCTTAAACTGTTCCAGTAACTTCTTCGCCGTCTTCTCGCCAATGCCCCGTACCCCCGGTACGTTGTCCGCACTATCGCCCATAAGACCGAGTGCATCAATTACATGGTTTGGCTCTACCCCAAATCGTTCTTTCACATCCTCCGCCGTATACCATTTTCCATCATTGCCCTTGGCAGGGTCATAGACATGGACCTGATCTGTAATGAGTTGGAGCATATCCTTGTCGCCCGTCACCAGTACCGTCTCAATCCCCTGCGCTGTAGCGGCCTGTGCGAGGGTGCCCATCACATCATCGGCTTCCACCCCCGGCACCACAAACTTGGCAAGGTTCATGGCATCCACCAGTTCGTGCATCATGGGGAACTGATCTTTCAGATCCTGGGGCGTCTCAGAACGGTTCGCCTTGTACTGCGGAAAAATATCGTCGCGAAAAGTCTTGCCCGGTGCATCAAAGACGACGGCGATATGACTCGGTTCGTGTTCGCGCAATAACTTCATCAATACCCGCGCAAAACCAAAGACGGCATTGGTGGGCCGCCCTTTTGAATCGGTCAACGCCGACTTGATGGCATAGTAGGAACGGAAGGCAAAAGCCATGCCGTCGATTAAAAAAAGGCGTTCCGCCATATCAGGCATCCTCCAGCACATCAAGTATGACGCACGCAGCAGTATGAGACGCTCCTCCACTCCCCAAATCGTCGCGCACCCCATGTAAATCATGGAGCATGCGGGTACGTTCAGGGGAGTCTGTGAGAAGCGGTAGGAATTGGGGCAGGATCTTGTTAGACCGGGCATCCTGCTGTATAAATTCAGGAACGATGCAACGGTCTGCCAATATGTTTACTATACCGATGTACTCAATGTCCACTACGGCCTTCGCCATCATATAGGTTATGGTACTCGTTTTGTATAAGATACACATGGGCACACCAAAGAGTGCCGTCTGTAATGTCGCGGTGCCCGAAGCCACCAGGCAGGCCCGCGCCTGCGATAAAACCTGGTCCATGCCCCCCACCATCACCTTCGCGGGGAAGTCCCCTACCAATGTACGTACCTGCTCGGCACGCGCTTCATTAACACAGGGAATGACAAAGCGCGCTTTAGGCATTTCCTCCAGCACCCCCTGGGCCACCTCCAGCATGGGCACCATGAGCCGTTCGATTTCCTGTGCCCGACTACCAGGCAAGAGTCCCACCAGTGGATCACCCCCTAAGGACGGCCCTGCTTCAACGCCCTCAATATGGTCCAGCAGTGGATGCCCCACATAGGTGCAAGGCACACCTGCAGCCTCGTAGAGTTCCACCTCGAAGGGGAAGATGACCATCATGTGGTCCACACACTGCGCCAGCGTCTTGAGTCGTCCCTTTTTCCACGCCCAAATCTGTGGGCTGATGTAGTAAATGATGGGGATACCGGTCCTCTGCAATGCCTTGGCCAGCCGGATATTAAAACCGGGGTAATCAATCAATACCACCGCATCGGGTTGTTCCGCATTGATGTGATCCAGGGTATCGTGGAACAAACGTCGAATCGCCGGGTAATGCTTCACCACCTCCAGAAACCCCATGATGCCTTCGTTCGCCAAATCATGACGCAAGGTCATCCCGGCTTCCGCCATGTGCTGACCACCCAGCCCCTCACACACAAGATCCGGGCATTGTTCATCCAACGCACGAATCACATTCGCACCGTGGATATCACCGGATTCTTCGCCAGCTACAAAAAAAAGTCGGGGCAATGGGGAGTTACCTTTTTGGGTCGAGAAATTGAATTAAGAAATTATTACCACAGAGAGCACAGAGTACACTGAGGGGGAAACGCACTATTCAAAACTGTATGCATTCCCACGCAGAGCGTGGGAACGAGAAGAAAAAAAGTAAAAACTATAACTGACCTGTCTTTCCCGCGAAAGCGGGAATCGCCGCGTTTACAGTACCCGCTCAAGTCGGGACCAAAGTTAGCACTATCTTGCATAAGCAAACAGAAAAGCCCGCACCTGACGCCTTAATCACCATCTGCAAACTGTATGCATTCCCACGCGGAGCATGGGAACGAGGGATTGTCCCATTAATTTTGTTTCCTCTTTCCTCTGCGCTCTCTGTGGTTCAAATGTATTTATTCACACCACGACTACGCTCTTTCTTTCGGTCCATGCTCTTCAATAAAATTCACAATATCACGGGCCAGCTTCAGGGCACGCACACCATCTTCACCATTGACTACGGGACGTTTGTCCTCGCGCACACATTCAACAAAGGATGCCAGCTCCAGCTTGAGTTGTTCATCCTTGCTCACCTCCAATGCTTCAATTTCGATATGTGCCATTGGATTGGAGGCATCTTCGATTTCGCCGGGTTTCTTGCGGTAAATGAGTACTTCCTTCGCATCATAGTCGGTGGATACATAGGCATTGTCTTCAAAGATACGAATCTTGCGCATCTTGTCCACCGACACCCGACTCGCGGTCAGATTCATGACACAGCCCGACGCAAAGCGGAGGCGCACATTGGCGATGTCTTCGGTGTCGGAAAATACAGGCACCCCTACCGCATCGATCGAGATAAGTTCGGAACGGTCCAGGGTCAAGATAATATCCAGATCATGAATCATGAGATCCAGCACCACACTCACGTCGGTACCACGCCCGGGAAAAGGGCTCAAGCGATGGCACTCTACAAAACGTGGGGCCTTAATCGCATCGAACAAGGCCATAACTGCACCATTGAAACGTTCAATGTGGCCCACCTGCAAGCGCTTACCATTGGCCCGAGCAGCACAGACCATGGCCTCGGCTTCTTCAAGGGTCGGCGCGATAGGTTTTTCCACCAGCACATGCACCCCGGCTTCCAGCACCTGTAACACCACCGTAGCATGGGTCATGGTCGGTGTAACCACCGACACAGCATCCACGCCCTGCACCAGTAATTCTTCGATTGAAGCATAAGCACTTACGCCCAACTCGTCTTCTGCGCGTTTCCGGTTGCTTGCATCCAGATCCACCACCCCGACAAGCTCGACACCATCCAATTGCCCATAGAGTCGTGCATGATGATAACCGAGATGACCTACACCAATAACACCCGTACGAAGTACAGACATGAAAAATTCTCCAGGAGTGATGGGCGGGGGCTATACCCCGAAACCGTCCGACTTATTTTGAGATAATGCCCCGTTTGGAATTGCGTACAAAATTGAGGATAACCTGCTTCTCTTCTGAATCCTCAATCTCCGCTTCGATCTTTTCCAGGGCCTGACTCGTATTGAGTGTGCCCCGATATAGCACTTTATACATAGCGCGAATTCTTTTAATAGCCGCCTTGTCCAGACCATTACGCTCCAGGCCCACGGCATTGGGACCAAAACATTTTACCGGGTTGCCCTCACAAATCATATAAGGCAGTACATCCTTCGCGATTCGCGCAAGGCCACCCACAAAAGCCATTCGGCCTACTGTACAAAACTGATGTACCCCTACAATCCCGCCAAGGATTGCCATGTCTTCCACGGTCACATGGCCGGCAAGCACTGCGCCATTGGCCATAATCACCTTATCCCCCACGATGCAGTCATGGGCCACATGACTGCAGGCCATAAAGAGGCAATTACTACCGATACGCGTCACTTTTTTTATGTCGTCATTCGCATAAACCGTACTCGAACTCACCGTAACCGTTTCGCGAAAAATATTTCCATCGCCAATGATAGTCTGGCCCACGGCACCCTTCACCTGCTTGAGATCCTGAGGCGAGATACCGACCTGGGCACCACTGAACAATTGATTGTCTTTTCCCAACACGGTACCTGCGCCCACAACACAATGGGGACCCACTACCGTACCCGCACCAATACATACGTTGGCTTCAATAATACTGAAGGCCTGCACTTCCACCCCGTCTTCCAGGGTCGCTGTAGAATCAATGATTGCACTGGGAT
>CALAXS010000791.1 GCA_937895305.1 uncultured bacterium | reverse complement strand
GTCAGACTGTTGTGCCCACCCGCTCTGCGATTTTTGCGCAGGGGCGATTTCGGCACCGAATAGGTGCGCTCTGGTGAGTGATACTGAATGCATATACCCGGTGGTATACGTGCACTCACTGCGGCGCGTGTTACCACAACACCATTATCGTTGTGCACTTCTACCCAATCATTATCATTGATACCGATATCAGTGGCATCAACATCATTCATCCAGAGCGGTTCTACACCACGAGACAGGGTTGTCATGCGTTGGTTGTCCCCGTAGGTGGAGTGAATGTGCCACTTACCGTGCGGCGTAAGGTAGTTCAGGGTCTTGGTTGGCCCCACTTCCTTACTGAACTGTAGGTCAGAATACTGCGTAGGCAATGGTTTAGGCTTGTAGGTCGGTAAATGCTCACCGAACTGCAAGTACATGGGATGGTCGAGATAGAAATGCTGACGTCCCGTTAGGGTACGCCAGGGCACCAGCGCTTCAATATTGTAGGTAAATGCGGAATAGGGCCGTCCATCATCGATTAACGCCGACCACATCGGGGTATTGATAAAACGTTGTGGGCGGGTCTGTAAAGACTTATAGTCGCAACGTACCGAACGTGACTTCTCGGACAAGTGTGTCAGCGGCAGACCAACCTTCTCCTCCATATTCTTGTAGGAGCGATGGGCCAATTCACCATTGGTTACCGATGCAAATTTAAGGACGATGTTACATACATCAGCATCTTCCTTGAGGGAAATGTATTTACTGTCATCCCACTGCTGGGTTGGTAGTGTTTCCAAACCTTCATCATAAAGGTCATCAACAGCGTAGCCTGTACCATGGGCATTCAAGCCAGTCTTCTTGACCATGGGACCCCAGGAAATATACTGCTTGTACAGGTTCTTGTAGTCCCGTTCGACGACTTTAAAGTTGGGCATGGTTAAGCCAGGGATGGCTTCGCATTCACCTGCTCTCCAGTCCTGCAAGGAGGGCTGGGCGATTTCAGCAACAGAGTCGTGCGCCAGGGGCAGCGCAACCACGTCCTTGACGGGATTCGGGAAGTGGGATTCTGAAAGTTCGGAGAACTTCTTGGCGATAGCCTGGAATATCTGCCAGTCACTCTTGGATTCCCAACAAGGCGGAACGGCTTCGGACAAGGGATGAATGAAGCTGTGCATATCAGTCGAGTTTAGGTCAGCTTTTTCATACCAGGTCGCAGCGGGCAGCACGATATCGGAATAGAGTGCGGATGTATCCATGCGGAAGTTGAGGTCAACGACCAGATCCATCTTGCCCTGTGGTGCTTTCTTGTGCCATTCAATCTCTTTGGTCGTGCCTTCGGCCAAATCTTCCGCAATTGTATTGGAATGCGTTCCAAGATAGTGTTTAAGGAAATACTCGTGTCCTTTGGAGCTGGCCATCAGGGCGTTACCACGCCAGATGTACCAGACGCGGGGCCAATTTTCCTCAGCATCGGGGTCATCAACAGAGAACTTGAGTTCACCGGATTTAAGTTGGGTAACAATACTCTGAACGATTTCGCTTTCGTCTTTTGCACCACCTTCAACGAGCTCGCTGCAAAGGTCAATCGGGTTCCTGTTGAACTGGGGATAGAAAGGTAGCCAGCCATTGCGTACTGCACGGCTCTGGATGTCCATGGTGTGTCCCTGAGCGAGGGTGTTCTCAGGCTGGTGACGCGGGACCGTATGGTAATCGGTGAAGCTCTTTTCGTAGCGCCACTGATCGGTGTGTACATAGTGCCAGCTGGGAGCGTTTTGCAGACGTGAGGGTGGGTACCAGTCTTTACCCATGGCAATATTGCCCCAGGATTCGCCGGGAGCGAGTTTTTCCTGGCCAACATAGTGGGCCAGACCGCCACCGTTTACGCCTACGCAACCGCAGAGCATAAGGGCGTTGATGCCCGCTCTGTACATGAGATTACCGTGATACCAGTGGTTAATGCCTGCACCAATAATGATGGTGCATTTACCCTTGGTCAATTCAGCAGTGTTCCCCCACTCCCGTGCGAAACGGATAACCATGTCGCGACTCATGCCCGTATATTTTTCGGACCATGCAGGTGTGTAAGGGGTATCGTCGTCGTAGCTTTCAGGGTAATCCCCTTCGAGGCCACGGGGTACAGCGTATTGTGCCATCAACAGATCAAAACCTGTTGTTACCAGTACAGTTTCGCCACTGGCGGTCACGATTTTCTTGACCGGAACGCCACGGGTTACTTCGGTGCCTTGTCCAAAATCATCCAGTTGAACAAGTACGGCATCGTCTTTATCGTCGATTATACTAAGGGCTGGAGCGATTGTGCTTCCATCCTTACCATCTTTAAGGGTCAGGTTCCACTGTCCTTTTTTACCCCAACGGAATCCACTGGAACCCATGGGCATCTTGGGCTTGCCTTCGGCCTCATCCCACATGAGGAACTTCCACTCACCGTTTTCTTCCTCAGTGTATGGATCGATGCGGTTGGCGCGAAGTAATTGATCAGGACGATAGAGACCATCACCTATATCGACTAGCTCGATTAAGTGCGTGGAGTCCGTGTATTGCTTCATATAGTTTTCGAAGTAGGGAACTTGCTTATCGAGGTAAAATTCTTTAAGCAGAACGTGGTTGACCGCCATCCACCAGGCACCATCCTGACCAGCGTTCAGAGAGACCCATTCATCGGCATACTTGGCGACCTGGTTAAAGTCAGGGGCAAAAACCCACATCTTTGAACCATTGTGGCGCGCTTCTGCCGCAAAGTGACAATCCGGGGTACGGGTCATGTTGAGGTTGGATCCCATGACTACCATCATCTTGGCGTTATACCAATCAGCAGATTCCTGTACGTCGGTCTGTTCACCCCAGGCTTCCGGTGAAGCCGTAGGTAAATCGCAGTACCAATCGTAGAAGGAGAGGGAGATACCGCCCATCAACTGAAGCATACGGGAACCGGATGCATAACTAATCATG
>CALAXS010000790.1 GCA_937895305.1 uncultured bacterium | reverse complement strand
CGTTTTGGAAGCTATACACCTGTTGAGCATCTGATTCGCATCCATCCCTATCTGGATCAGGCCCAAGTGCCCCGTTACTTTGTGAAGTACATCGTATTTCATGAAATGCTCCATGCTTATATGGGCATTGAGGAGAGTGCATCCGGGCGTCGTCAGATACACCCGCCCGCCTTTAAGAAACGTGAAGCGGCATACCCGGATTTTCAACAGGCCCTGGATTGGATGAATAACGAGCGAAACCTGAGACGGCTCTTGCGCACACCCCCTGATGCGTTACGAGGGTAATTCCGTGCAGCAACGTAATTTTCTTTATTGGGTCCGTTATTTCATAGTTCTATTCGTGTGCTTTGTCGTCGCCATGACCCTGTCCTTTTATCTGGTGCAGTATCTGGTTCGGGATATGAAGGTTAATCGTATTCAGCAGGAAATTACCCGATTACAGGGGGAACAAATTCGGGGACACAGCAATTATCTGGTCGACTTGACCCACCAATATCTCCGCTCCATTCCTGATACGAATGGCCCCCTGTCACCCAGGACACGTGAATGGTTGAAAATGGTGTATCGTCCTCAGTTAGAGGACTATAATACGACTCTGTTGGCGGTGAGTACCCCAGCCTCACGGCATGTTCAGCAACTGCGAAGTGCTGCAGACCGGGCTCTGATCATGGCCTTGCACCCGGAAAGTGCCACGGTACGGGCGCAGAGCCTTTTTGCGATTTCCGAAGCGGTACAGGGCGTTGAGACCTATTTGGGGCAACAGGGCTATAGTGCCAACCTGCAGGCAAACGCGTTAGAACCCAACTGGACAGATTCTTTGTAAGTTATTTCATATAAACAACTTATGTTTTTATGTGTTAAAACAGTAAATTTAGATGTGATAAAACCCCGATTCAACAGTAAGATACGTAGTGGTTGGTAGATAAAGGAGGGCAAACATGGGTTCAACAGGTACGCAGCCGGGAGGGTCCCCTATGGACGACACCCTGGAAGCCACCAATGATGAATACTTGATGGGACAGCTCAGTGCCGGGGATGACGAAGCCCTGGTCGAGTTGGTAAAACGCTATCAAAACGATGTTTTCCGGTTTTCGTTACATTATTTAAAGAATGTCGAGGTGGCCAAGGAAATGGCACAGGAAACTTTCCTGCGTGTTTATACGGCCCGCGACCGATTTGATGTGACGCGAAAGTTTAAACCTTGGTTGCTCTGTATCGCCCGTAATTTGTGCCTCAATGAGTTAAAGCGCAAAAAGACGGTACAGATGGAAACGCTGGAATCTTATGCCAGTAGTGCCCGCGAAGAATCGGGTAATGTGCTTCAAGCGCCCGAAGATGGACCAGCGGAACTGGTGATGACCCATGAACGGCATAGCGCACTGATGGCAGCATTGGATCGTTTGCCGGCAGATTCGTGTGAAATGATTAAGTTACGTTATTTCCAACGCCTGAGTGCACGTGAGATAGCGGAGATTATGGATAGTACTGAAGGTGCCATACGCACACGACTCCATCGTGTGTTAAAGCAATTGCGCGATAGTAGCGCACATTTGAAGGAAGACCACTAGGTGAATCCGGAAGAAGTACATAGTTTGGCGATAATGGCCTGCCTCAATGGCGAGCCATTACCAAAAGAAGCGAAGGCATTGTACGACAATGCCGACTTCCGGGCTGAGGTCAAGCCACTTGCAGCTCTGGAATCCGCCCTCTTCGATGCAGGTGAAGGACTGAATCGCCAGATCCCTTCGGTTAATCTGGTCGCAGGAATTCAGGCACACCTTCAATTAGACGTTACAGACAACAATCCCCTACCTTCGGATGAAATCCTCATCAACGCACATCTGGATGCGGCTCTGGATGAACTGTCCAAGGCGAGACTGGAACGCCGCCTGGCAGAAGACCCTGCATTGCGCGCAGAATGGGAATCCCTTCAACAGACCTCAAACGCCTTGAAGGAATTGGCCGAATCCATCGTAGATCAGGAAGATGACATTGATATTGTCGAGGCGGTGCTGGATGCGGTACGGAAACATCATAATGCTTCTGTACTGCTTGAACTGGCTCCCCAGACCGAAACGCTGGAAGATGCCTTGTTTGAACTGGGCGGAGAAATCAATCTTCAGGTTCCCGCAATTGATCTGAGCGATACCATTTTAGCCTTGGTACAACAGGTAAAAGTAAATGAGGCGGAGAATATAACGGCCTTTGGCGTAAAGCAGGGCAAACCAGGCTCTGCCGTGCAGGGCGCAGCAGCACCCCAAGCCCCCAAGAGGTGGGTATGGGCGGGCTATGCTGCCGCAGCAATGGCTATTTTTGCTATGGGCATCGCCACCCAAAGCTATCTGAACAGTACTTCACAGGGAATTTATCAGACAGCCCGTTCAGACGGGAACGCATTCATCGACTATATGAAGGAACGTAAGGCGAATCACCAACTCAATATTGCACGGGCTCCTGAATTGACTATTCGCCCGGGACAATTGGGGACGGAAGGTGAGCAGGTCGTCAATGCGGACGGCGAAATTGAACATAAAATCCCCAGTCTGGAAGACATTCTGGAAGCACGTCGCAAGGCCCTGGTGGATGACACCAATGCGTTAGCCAGTCTCGCAGAGTGGGCGTCCCTGAGTCCGGAAGAGGCTTTGGCTATTTTGGAAAAGTCCGGCTATTCGCCCGAATCCATATTGGGTGTCATGCCGTACCTGGATGCAGAACAAAGCCTTGCCATCCTGAAAGATGCTGTGGCGAAGTTTCCACGGGATTCGCAGTTACGTTTTGCACTGGCAAAGGAACTGCTTGATTCCGAAGATTTTCTATCTGCACGACAGCAACTGGAGCAGTGGAGTAAACTGGATCCTGAGAATGGTCTCCCTGTTTATATGGATGCACAGGTCCTGCTGGCCCAGGGCGATATTGAAGGGGCACGTGCCGCATTGTATGATGCATCGCAGTACGACAAACTGGATACTTTTTCCGTGGCAGCTGCGAAATACCACCGGGATGCATTAATCGCCAGTGGTATTGATCCGAACACCGCAAAATTACTGGCAGGTATGAGCGCCTTTAATGGTGACTACAGCCAATTACAGACATTGGGACAGTCATTCCTCGATGAAGGATCCAAACTTCAAAGTGCTGGTGATTACCTTGGTGCTGCGGACATGTACAAGTCGGCTGCGGAGCTGGGCGAGAATATTGTGGACGGTACCAGTTTCCCCAACGAAGCGCTGGAAGGCGTGAGTTTGCAGGAAGAGTCCGCCATGTTGATGAGTGCCGTCATCCCTTATCTCAGTCCTGATGAAGCGGCGTTTTATGGGAACGAGAGTATGCAGGCTTTGTATGACAGCATCGCAATACTGGATGAGCTTTACCGGGCGGTTAATGCCCTCTACAGCGGTGACATTGATGGCATACTGGGCTTCCTGGGTGCTGCCTTTTAAGGTCATCAGGAATCTTGACTAACGCCGTTTTACCTGCTTCAGCCGTGAGTAGGCTTCATTTACTGCGCGCATGGTATCTTCATCCCCCCCATGATCAGGATGGTGAATTTTTGCCTTTTCCCGGTACGCTTTTTCCACTTCATCCCACGAAGCCGAAGGCGACAACCCGAGCATACGGTAACACATGTCCAGATCTTTTGGCTCCGCTTCTGGTGGCAATGGATCGCCCCGCAATTCACGTAGACCGCGAATCACCTGTGGCCAGAGTCCGGTCATGCTGAACACAGCAATAACCAGCATGACCATGACTATTTCCTGAAAACCCGGGATACCGAACATACCTGATGCTTTATCCTACATTGGGGCAGGTGTAAACCTGCCTATTCCTTAAATTCATCGTCTTTGAAACGCAGTATATTATCAACTTGTTCACCGATGGTATCTTTTAGTTTTTTCGACTTCGACTTCGACTTCGACTTCGACTTGGGCTTCTGCAATGCATTTTCTTTTCGTGCCCGGTTCCACCGGGTCCATTGGGGGCGAAAGTGCATGTAGAGGAATGCAGCACCCATGCCACCGAAATGCGTGGCTACGGAGGTATTGGTGTTGGACGCGAATGCAGTGATTACATTGAGAAAGACAACAAAGAATACGAGTGCGCGAACATTGATGGGAAAGGGCAAGCCAATCATGAAGAGTTGTCGATCAGGGTCGATCATGGCAGAAGCGACCAGCACTCCCACAGCAGCACCACTGGCACCGATCACCGAAGGCTCTATACCATTAATGAGAACCAGATAATTGGCCATAACCCCCAGGGCACCACAAAAAATATAGAATCGGTAGAACTGACGGGTACCCAGGGTGCGTTCAACATGGGGCCCAAAAATGTAGAGCCAGAGCATGTTGAAGAACAGATGCATCATACCACCATGCAGAAACATGTAGGTGAAGGGCTTCCAGATATGGCCGCGCAGAAAGTTCCCAGGCTGGAAACCGAACCAATGGGCAAGGAGCTCACCGGGTGTCGTGGAGGGCTGGGTGTAAGCAGGTAACAATGCAGCAAGAACCGGATCCAGGATTAACTGAATCGCAAAGATACCCACAGTAATCAGGATAAGGTGTTGCACCCCCCAGGTAATTTTGGGGGTGATGAACTCTTTATCGTATTCAAAGGTTGAGTAGCTACTCAATGTGCAAAAGCTTTCGGGTTTGGAATGAGAGCCTACATCTTACCTGAAGCATGATGTAATCTGCCACGCAGCGAATTTTCCTCGATATTGGCCAGCGGATAGAAGGGCTTTGCGCCGGACCTGTTGAAGGGGTAGTAGACATAGCGCACTTTACCTG
>CALAXS010000789.1 GCA_937895305.1 uncultured bacterium | reverse complement strand
TTACCTTATTGTGTTTTTCTCCGGGCTAAAGATCAGCCTGTTGTAGAACGTGCTTTTTTTGTTGGCGGTGATAAGAAATCACAGGCCTTCATATCCATGATTGCTGAAAACTACATGCAGCAAGGAAACCCCATAGCAAGGGACATGGCTAAGGAAGCCATTGCACAGGGCGAAGACGAGACCTATAACAAGGGAACCATAGGTTACTCCTTTGAATTAGAAGGCAAGCTGGATGAAGCGGAGGTGGAGTTCGGTGCCATTGATTCGAAAGAAGGACTTGCCTCGGTGGCATTGCAACGGGGCGATACTGCCAAAGCCATTGCGCTGGGTAAGGATGCCGGGACGCCCTATGGCCAGACCGTAGCAGGACAAGCCCTGATGATGGAAGGCAAGCTGGATGATGCTGCCAAGGTGCTACAGTCGGTCGATAACCAGGAACAACGTCAGTTTCAGCGGTCCGAAGCCCTGAATGCGCAGGGACGTGTATTGCATGAAGCAGGCTATGTGGATGGTGCTATTACCAAATATGAACAGGCCGTGCCACTGGACCAGTATGACATCGTCCCCTTGAGTAATGTGGGTGCGGCCTATCGTGAAAAAGGCGGTGCAGAAAATCTGGAGAAAGCGAAGACCGCACTGGAGCAAGCCAGTACGATGGGCGATGACGGCCTGGTGGCTGCCATGTTGCAGCAGGTCATTCAAGAGCAACAGAAAGCAAATGACCTTCAGCGTACCGAACTGATTCGTGGACAGATCAACGACCTTAAGGCACGCTATGAAACCCTAAAGGCCAAGGGCGAGGATAGCCCTGCGGACCCCTGGAGCAGTCAGCCACTGGTGATAGCGTTTCGGGCCGAGCCGAATCAGCGTGCTTTTTTCAGTCGCGCCGGGATGGATATGGTGCTGCAACGAGAGGTGGAGCGTATCCTTAATACGGATGACCGGGTGCAGGTGGTAGAACGTGACATGCTGGATCAGCTCTTACAGGAACTGAACCTCGGTAGTAGCGACCTGACCAGCCCGGACACACAACGGCAACTGGGCAAGGTGCTTTCTGCGAGCAGCCTGGGCTTCCTTGGATTCAGTTCGGTGAGTGGCCCCATGATGCACCTGCGAATGGTGGACACGGAAACAACCGCCATCGGGTATCAGGAAACGGTACAGGTCGATGAAAAGGATGTTCTGGCAACTGCCCAGCGTCTGGCCGATGCCCTGATTGCCAAACTCACCGATGGTCGTGAATTAAAGGGCCTCATTGCCGATGCCAGTGATGGTGCTGCTGTAATGATCAACCTGGGTTCACGTCACGGTGTGCGCGTGGGCCAGACCTACAATGCGCTTGAAGAAGGCGAACCGGTTGAAGTGGGTGGTCGCGTCATTGCCCACCGCCAGAAGCCCGTAGGCAAGATCAAGGTCACATCAGTGGAAGAGAATTTTGCACTATGCGAAACCCTGAATCTTCGTGATGGTGCCAGCCTCAGCAAGGAAATGAAAATTCAGATGACCCACTAAATGCAGGGATAATAAAAACTAAAAAAGCCCCGGCCGTGTTCTTGTGCCGGGGCTTTCGTATAACTCGTTCCCATGCTCTGCGTGGGAATGCATATACCGAGGCTCTGCCTCGGAAACAAAAGTGTTCAACTGAAAATTCTTCACCATCAGTCCCGATGTGGGTTAAGCATGTTAATGCGGAGATTTCTGCCTCCGCAAGAATGACAAGAGAGTTTAGGTTAATCCCGGTGCATAGATGAAATACCGGACTCCGGTTTACCCATTTACCCATTTACCCGAAGGGGTCGAAGGCAGCAGCATCTTCTTTCTTCTCTTCTACCGGTGCTTCTACCTTGGTATCGCTGGACGGCGCGAAGGGATCAAAGGATTCCGCAGGTTTTTCCTCTGCTGGAGCAGGTGTTTCTTTCATTTCTTCCGCTGGAGGCGCGACGATTACAACTTCTTCCACAGGGGCCGGGGCTGCTGCTACAGGTGCTGCAACTTCCAGGGCACCCGCTGCAATCCAGCTACGAAACAGATGAAGCTCATCTTCGCTTAGTGGGGGTTCTTTCTTGGGCATACGTGGATTCTTTTCGCCACGTATATACTGAACAATGCTGCTTTCATCGGGATTGCCGGGAATAACACCGGGGCCTTCTTTCTTACCGGGCAGCATCATGGATTCAAAATATATTAACAAAAGACCCCTTTTT
>CALAXS010000788.1 GCA_937895305.1 uncultured bacterium | reverse complement strand
AATCCCAATAGTTTACCTTGCTATTGTGTTAAGGTCTATACTGTACCCGCGAAAAGGAAGTGCGTTATGTTAAAAATTCTGAGCCTCATTGCACTCTGCGCAATACCCGTTGCAGCCGAAATGCAAGCGACCCTGGACTATGCCAATCCAGCCCAACGGGAGGCCTGGTTGAGGCACCCCGTATACGGTGACGCTTCATTCGATGCCTTCATCCACCACCCCAAGAATCCGGTACATCGCGGTAAAGCACCCCACGAGTGGCCTGTAAACGGCTCCCTTTTCGAAGACCCCGTGAGTCTCGACTGGTTTCTTTTCGTCGGGCATTACCGTACCGGCTATCGCAGGGACGAACAAAACCCGTCGCGGGCCACCGTTTACCGTTCCAGAGACAAGGGAGCGCACTGGGAAGACCTGGGTCCCGTGTTTCCTGCGGAGGAACACACCTTCCAGGGAGAACAATCCCCCCAATGGTACGCGCCGGATGTGACCGTAACCTATGCGGACGACCGCTATCACATGAGCTACGACTGGGCCACCAAAAGTTCGACCTGGGATAATGCAGCCAATCCGTCCGCAGATTCAAACAGTGGTTCAGCCTATGCCTGGGCCCATCGTCCGCAAGGTCCCTATCACCGGATAGCACATCCCATCGCCACCACGCGTGAACAACCCCTGCTGGAGGGAAAATATAAACGCATCTACGCCTCCACCATCCTGCAACGTGAAAATGACTGGCTCGTACTTACCCTGACCGATTCAGGACCCAATTTCGGCTGGGCCTATCTGGGGATGACGGCCAAAGCCCCGGAAGGCCCCTATAGCGACCCCGAACTTTTACTCTACCCGGAACGCCCCGGCTTTCACCCACCCCTCATGGAATTCCATCCCTCCTTTATACACCATGGATTTATCTACGCCCCGGCAACCTCGGTGGCCCTGAACCGGAACTTTCAAATGCTATGGCGTGTTCCCATAGAAGATGCCATGAACCCCGATGCCTGGTCGATTCATCAGCACGGCTCCATCTGGCATGCAGCTCCGGTTGAACATGAAAGCTACGGAATCTGGGGACAAACCTTTTCCGGGTTTGTTGATGCAGACGGGATCTTTAACGTCATGTATCCCTCCCGCGACAGCCATGGAAATGGCACCATCAATACGGCATCGCGTCCATGGGACACACCCTACCGCAAGCAAGGTGTATTTATTTCAGCCCACGAAGGCCCAAGCTTTCTACGATTGAATCGCGGTGGTACCCTGCAAGAAATCGCTGTGACGGCCGAAGTGCATGGGACCGTCACCCTGGCCTGGAATATCAAAAGTCCCGTCGGCCCCAACCGCCCCACCTCAAACGCATCCCTACATCCCCTCATGCTCACCGATTATGCAGGTGTTCAACTCAACGAAAAAGCATGGACCCTGCTCACAGTCAACGCAAGGGGCGAAACACAAACCATTGCACAAGGGGATTTGGGAAATTCCCGACCCATAACATGCGCTCTGAGCTGGAACGAAAATGAAGAAGCCCGACTCAATGTACATGGGGATGTCGTCTGGTCAGGGCCGTTGCCCGGCAACACCGCAGCACTGGGTGTTCTGGCAGCACCGTTCAGTAACGCCTACTTCGAAAAATTCGCCGTGACAGGCAAGTCCGCGCCAGCACAGACCACCTACCTACATACCGAGGCCCTGCTCGGCGCAGCACAAACCATGGCCCATTGGAAAGAAATCAAAAGCAAAGATTTTCGGTATGGAATCGGCGTTGTATCTTCTGCGCCCCACGTACAGGCCAAATGGAATGTGATCGGGGCTACAGCAACCCTGTGGGCACCCCGAGGCCCGGACTATGGCACGGCGGGTATTTATCTGGACGGAGTCTTGTTAAGCAAGGTCAATTTTCACGCACCAGCCCCGGAAGCATCACAACCCCTGTACACCATTCCCGACCTGGGCAACATCCCCCACGCAATTACACTCCAAAACCCCGAAGGCGCAATCCCCATCGATACACTGGATGTGGTCCATTAACAGAACCCCGCCCCATCGCCGTGAATTTACTGGAGGCGAATTCCAGAGACAGAACCGTTGCGGTCGAACTGTTGCCCAAAGGAAAGTTGTACATCGCCCGAGCTCCCGTCGAATCCCGGCACCTGTATTGCAGGTGATGTGCTATAGCCCGATCCACCAGCGACAATTTCAAAACCCGTGATGCGCCCATCCCTGACCAGGGCATAGGCCTTGGCATCGTCCGTAGGCCATAAACGGCCCCACTGCGGGTTATAACGATAATAGTTCGATACCGTGTCCAGTCGTTCATTGCTAATGCCATGCGGCCCCAGCACAGCCATAAGTTTTTCCTTGTTCTGCTGCACACGATGCTGTCCAGGCACCGTACCTCCGGGTGCAGGCTGAACCCGGCTAAAGGCCTCCCGGAACACCTCCGCAGGCACACCCAGTGCTGCGGCAATCAGAATGACGGGTCGGCCATGATCCACAGGGTGGGTTTCGTGCCCACCCGAAAACGTCACAGGTACCCGCAAAGTACCACTTCCATCATCAATCACCCGGATCCTGTCGGTACGCCACAACCAGAATCCAACACAAAGAATAAAGACCAATGCGCCAGTCACAACTATGCTGACCCTGTACCCGGAACCGGATCTTTGTGCTTGCTTCATGGGACTCCTCAATGGATGACTAAAAGTTTCTTTGATCTATCCAGGTTTCTCTCAATTTCCCTGCTGCACCCAGTCCTCATCAAAGTGGACATGCTTGATGGTCTTCAGGTTGTAGGAGTAGCTGGAGTGGAGGGTACCGTCTTTGGCCTGGATGAGGGATGGATAGTCGAAGCGCCCGCCGGGGGTATTCTCAAGGTAGCGGGTCCACTTCCAGGTCGTGCCATCGTCGGCGGAAAAGGATACTGCCAGGCTGTCCCGCGATTCGGCCCGGTCGTTGTAGATGAGGGCCAGGTGCCCATTGTCCAGATAGAGAATTTCCAGACCGGAGAAGGGATGGACTAAATCGGTCAAGGTCGGCAGTGACCAGGTCATACCGCCATCCTTTGATTCGCTGCGCCGGATATGTGGCTCATCGTCGGAGCTGCGGAAAAAAGCGAGCAGGGTACCATCGGGCGCTTCGGTCACCGTAGGTTGCTCCAGCCCTGCGAAGGGCACCGCCTCGGAAATAGTCCAGGTCACCCCATCGTCCTTCGTCATAGCCATGGCCACCACATAGTGATTCTCATTGGCCAGAGGCAGCAGCATGGTCCCATTGGCCAGCTCGACAGGATGGGCGCGGGGCATCCAGCCCAGGCGCAGCTCCAGCGGGTTCTTCAGCCGTTTTTCCAGGGTCTTGTCGATGTCTTCCTTCTGCCGTATCTTCTCCGGCAGCGCATTCTTCAATGCCGTGGCCATTCCCGCAGGGTGGGGGATAAGCACCTGTTCCCTGGACCATATCGGCACGCCAGGCCCGCTGTAATCACCGGAAATACGATAATGAACCAGCGCACTGCCCCAGGTGTTTTCCGGCACACCCAGCAACGTTGCATGGACCAGCCACAGTTGCCCTTTCCGGTCAACCGCCATGCACGGGTTATTGTCCGATACCCCAAAGGTATCCACCATGACAAAGGGCACTTCCCAATCCGCAGTGCCCTTGCGCAATCGCGCACCGCCTATACGCACGTCATCGCTCTTGTCGCTGTCCCCGGAATAATACGGCGCAGGTAGCGGTGCGCCATTCTCGTACCACACCGTCATGAGGTCGCCATTGGGACATTCCACGATACACGATGCATGGACATGCTTCGGTGTCTGCGCTGTGGGTTCAAAGACTAACTGCGCTTCATACACCGCAGCCTCCGCATGGGCTGCACAGAGGAGTACAAAGACACTTAAAAAATTTCGCATAATAAATCTATCCCTATGGATTTAACTCGTTCCCAAGCTCTGCTTGGGAATGCATACACCGGAGCTCTGCTCCGGAAAACAGGCGCGCTCGGCTGAAATACTACGACTTCACTCTCGACTTGGCTAAGCATGCTTACGCGGAGACCGCAGCACGGCTTGCAATAACTCTGCCTCCGCAGAAATGACAGCGTTCCCTACGGTTTACGCTTCTTGTCATAGATGGCATGATAGCCTTCCATGTCTTCCATGCGCAGTAACATCAAGTATTCAATGGTGAAGTCCTTGAACCCCGGTAGAATGTTACGGCTCTTGGGCGACAACTGGGGAAGTTTCTCGAAGCGCAGGGTATGGGTACCTGCATCCAAATCGTGGAGGTCCAGTACATGGAGCTTAAACCCGCCCGCAACCGCCACCATATCAATGGGCAGGCCCATGGCCTTTCCATCCAGATAGGGCTGAACAAAGGTACCCAGTGGGGAATCCTGGAAGAGTCCACTAATGTTGTAGCGACCTGCTTTCTCCACATCAAAATCAAATTCAATATACCCTTCCGGTGATTCGGTCAAGTATCGATAACCGAGGTAGGAGGGGACTACCTGCTCCGGCGGGTCCGCACGATACTTCAGGGACTGTACCGGGTGAACCGTATAGGGCGCGATACGCTTATCCACAGGCGGCAGTTCATCCTCAATTTCCAGGGGCGGGTTCTGGTACCAGAAGCCCACGGAACTCACCCAGTCCGGCCGTTCATTGGAGGCCACCAGCTCAAACTTTTCAGGGTCCGTTGTTGTTTCGTCCCATACCCGACCGCGATGCTCAATAGTCACATGGATGGATTCCTTGAACGGGATAGGGTCGGCAACGTGCCAGCGATAAGCCGTAACCCGGTCGCCGGGGTGTCCGCCCTCGAAAAGACTCACCCCATGATAAGGCGTGTCGAACTCGCGAAAGCCCCAGGCATCATTAAAGTAATCCTCTGTGCCCGTTCCCTTTAGCTGCGGTACCTCCGCACCGTCGATATAGATGAAGTCATCGCCTTCACCGTACCACCCCAGCTCCACCTGATGTGTAGAAAGGACCGTGCCCACATAATGCCCCTCGCCCTCCGTCTTCAGGATAGTGTAATTCCCCGGCGCAGCCGGCATGGACTGGTTGTACTTCGCATGAAAGTACATGGTGTCTTCAGGAAGCGTTTCATGCTTCTGCCAATCGAGATAGAAATAAAAATCCGCCACCGGATAGATGGGCGACTCATTGGTCACCGTGACCTTAACATGCTTTTTAAACGGCATCTGCCAGTAACAATTCCGGGACAGACCGAAGGACGATACCGAAACAGGCAGCGAAGTAAAAGACTTTAACGCGCCATGACCCACCCCGAAGAAATCACCCAGCGGCACCTGCACGCTCGGCTTTTCATTGCCATCATAATAGATACGCACCACCACCGAACGCCCGGAAAAAGGGTCAAACGCTGCGATGGTATTCCAGAAATGAGTAATCACCCCCGGTCCATCCGCATCCAGCAGCACCAGCGTTTCCCCCGGCGGTATGGGACGCGAATCACCGTTACTCCCCAGATCCTCCGCCGAACTGCTCTCCCGCCGTGCTTCATAATCCTGACGTTGCGTCAGGGCAT
>CALAXS010000787.1 GCA_937895305.1 uncultured bacterium | reverse complement strand
CATCTGTGTTAATCTGTGAAATCTGTGGGCAAAGTTCTTCCCATCCCCCCTCTGTGGTTAAAAAATCCCCACTCATCACGAATATTCTTTGACTTTCATAGGTACCACAGTATACGGTTTTAACGTAAAACCCCGCGACTATGAGGCAATGCTAACTATCTGGAGCATAGCAGTTTGGCAAGACTTACACAGGAACGCTGCTTTCATCACCCGACACGCGAGGCCGCTGTGCATTGTCCCGGTTGTACGCGCTTCTATTGTCGTGAATGCGTATCAGAACACGAAGGCCGCTACCTCTGCACCACCTGTCTCAAAAACGCCACCGGAGACACAAGCACAGTACAAAAAGCCCGCACCTTTGTCCGTCCCCTGCTCAAGCTTAGCTTTGCCATGCTCCTGCTCTTCGCCTTCTTCTCCATACTCGGCGACAGCCTGTCCAAACTTCCCACCCTCTTCTTCGAAGACTACAAAGGCCCTATGGCCTACGAAGAAACTGACGGAGGGTCGCAATGAAAGAAGGTGTACACTCCGGGCTTGAAATCAGTGAACAGGCCGTAGCACTCTTGCGGCGCACTCCCCTGCACCTGTGGGTGACCTATTACCTCGGCACCATACCCTTTGTACTTCTTTTCGTCACCTTCTGGAGTGAAACCGCCTACGGCTACAGCCTCGTCGGCTGGCGCAATCAAATCGCACTCGCTCTGGCAGTCGCATATATTTTCATGAAATATTTCCAGGCCCGATTTGCGCAAAGCCTTCTGGTTACACTGGAAAACCGCAGCATCCAACCCATAGCACGACAGCACAGCTTCGCTATTTTCGTCAACCAGGCGTGGTTACACGCCACAGGAATAATTGCACTCCCCCTCGCCGCCCTCTTCGTATTCCCTTTCGGCTGGGTCAATGCCTTTTACCAGAACCTCAGTGTGCTGGACGACGGGAAATTTGAGAATAGCCGTGCACTCGTTCGTGCCGCAGTGGACGAAGCACGACGCTGGCCCAAACAAAACCATTTTGTAATTTGGCTTCTCACACCCCACAGCCTTCTCCTGGCAGGTCTGACCTTCCTGTTTCTCTATCCGCTCATGGGAGCCTACGTCCCTGAAGCACTGGGACTACACGTCGGTTTCCTGCTCAGCATAGTCCTCTTCCTCATGCTGCCTGCCATGCCCGTCGGTGCCGTTGTCTATTACAACCTCCAAATAGGCGTCCTTTTTATCCTCATGCTCCTGAAATCTTTCTTAAACGTAGAACACCAACTCCTAAACGCGCTAAACACCAGTAACCAAAGCCTGGTCCTCCTCATGCTGGCCGCCACCTACCTCTGCCTTGACCCCGCTATAAAAGCCGCCTATGCCGTACGCTGTTTTTACGGACGCACCCAACACACCGGTGGTGACCTCCGCGTACGTTTCCAACTACTCCAAAAAGGGAGCACCATCGCGAAGGCACTCCTTCTTTCCCTCAGCATCCTCCTCTGCTCCCAGGCCCTGGCACAGGACACCGCCCAGCCCGGCATTGAAAGACTGGACTCCGCTATAGATGTAGAACTCGAACATCCCCGCTACATCTGGCAGGCACCCGAAGCCACGGACATTGAAGATTTGGGCCTTCTCGGACGTTTCTTGCAAACCGTAGCCGACTGGGTAAAATCCGCATTTAAATGGATTGGGGAAACCATTGTAGACATCATAGAATGGGTATGGGATCGTGGCAGAAACGATTCATCCAGCAGCACTGGATGGGGGGGCCTCGCAACAATCACCAGTTTGAGTTTTCTACTGAAGCTCCTCGTGGTTATTTTGATTGGTACCATCATCTATTTGGCAATCCAGTATTTCCGTGAAAAACCCCTACAGGCTGATGAAGTGATAGCCCTGAGCGCGCCAGCCCCGGATCTCGAAGAAGAAAGCACTACTGCGGATCAATTGCCCCGGGACGGCTGGCTGGCGCTGGCCCAGGAATTAGCCGCAGCAGGCAATACACGTCTGGCTATGCGCGCCTATTTCCTGGCCAGTCTCGCTATGTTGGGAGAAGCCAATTTCATTGGTATAGCCCTCTTCAAATCCAACCAAGATTACTACCGGGAACTGCACCGCCGTATTCAATCGCAACCCGAACTCTGCACCCTCTACCGCGATTCCATGCACCATTATGAAGCAGTCTGGTATGGCGATCACACCCCCACCCTGCAACATCTTGAGCGATTGAAGAACAACCAGCAGGAGATGCAGCACCATGCAGCGCAGTAGTCTCCTCATGCTCTTCACCCTCCTGGTACTGATTGCATTCTTCATCGTCACAGGTGATTACCTCGTTCGCGAAAGCATCTCCCGTGGTGAGGGCTACGCCCCCTATTCTTCTTATCGTAGCGATCCCCAAGGGGTTCGGGTCCTCTATGATGCACTGGATGCCTTGCCTGAAAAGGCGGTTTCCCGAAACCAGACCAGTCTATCGGTCCTAAGTACTGAGGGTGCCGACACGACACTCTTGTTTCTCAATGCGACCCACTCCAAGGATCCTGAAAAGCTCATCGAGCGCATGGAAGCGTTTGTGAACGAGGGTGGTCGCCTGGTCATCGCATTTCGTGAAATGGACAAAGAAGATTTAAATCGTATTGAGCGCAGTGACAAAGACGAGGAAGACGAAGAGACCGCAGGAAAAACAAAAAACAAAAAAAAATCGGCAATTAAAGAGAAAGATGGAGAAAAGGAAAAAGAGCGCGAAGTACTCCTGGACAAGATGCAGGGAAACGTCAACCTCGAAAAACGCTGGGGCTTTGATTTCAAGTCGGATTGGGAGTACATTCCCCTTTTTAATAAAGAGATCAAAATTAAAAAAGTTAAACGCACTGACGCGTTTCCAGATTTAAGTCCATCTCTCCAATGGCGGTCTGAGGGATACTTTACTGATTTGGCTGAACATTGGAACCCCATCTATGTCGATACCCAGGGAATAGTGCATGTGGCTGATCACTGGACTCCAGTCTTGGGCCGCAACCTGAAGGCCATGAAATTGGCGGATCATTGGACCCCGGTCTATGATCGAGGCCTACAGGCCGTACTCATAGAACGCACCATGGGTAAGGGTAGTATTGTACTCAGCACTGCGAGCTATCCATTCTCCAATGAAGCCTTGCGCCATAAGCGCGACAGCCCCTTGCTACAATGGTATATAGGGAAAAGTTCTCACGTTATCTTTGACGAGTACACCCACGGGGTCAACATGGACCCCACCATCATTGATCTTATCGTGCGCCTCCGGCTCCACTGGTTCCTCATCACGCTGGTACCACTGGCTCTGCTTCATGCCTGGCGTAGTGCGAGGCCACTGGTACCGCACCATGACAGGACCTGGCAACGCGAAGCACAATCCCTGCAACGGGGCCGTGATGCCGTCGATGGGTTGAAGAACCTCATCCAGTCCTCGGTCCCCGAAAGCAACGTCACCGCCCAATGTCTGGCCATCTGGGGCCAGTGTTTTCAGCGTGACTCAAAATTCACCCCGGAACAACGTCAACAGGCCCAGGCCTGGTCCACAGAAGGACACGCCAAAAAAGCGCCCGTGGAAACTTTTAACAACATACGAAAAACCTTGGACCCGAGCAACGTGAAGGAGCAATCCAGTGAATGAATCCATTGAACAACTACAGGCCGTACTGCAACAGACCCGCAAGGAGGTGGGCAAGGTCATCATCGGTCAGCATGATGTGATCACCCAATCCCTCATCGCCATATTCAGCGGGCAACATGCCCTGGTGGAAGGGGTGCCGGGCGTTGCAAAAACACTCCTGGTTCGCACGCTCGCCCATGTGCTGGGCTGCGAATTTAACCGCATCCAGTTTACGCCGGATCTGATGCCGGCAGACATCATCGGCACCAATGTCTTCAACATGAAGGAAAACGATTTCAAGCTCGTGAAAGGTCCGGTCTTTACAACCTTTCTGCTGGGCGATGAAATCAACCGCGCACCAGCCAAGACCCAGTCCGCACTGCTCCAGGCTATGCAGGAACGCAAGGTGAGTATCGATCGGGACACCATCCCCCTCGATCCCAACTTCACGGTTTTCGCGACCCAGAATCCCATCGAGTATGAAGGCACTTACCCGTTACCCGAAGCGCAGGTAGATCGATTCATGTTAAAAATTCAGATGGGCTGTCCTGATCGCGTTGAGGAACTGGATCTCGCCACGCGCAGTCTGGGGCAAAACGCACCGGAGACTGTGCTGGAGCGCGGGGCGGTAACGCCCGTACTTACGTCAGCAACCCTGGCACAAATGCGCACGGTACTTGAGCATATTACCCTCAAGGAAGATCTCATCGGCTATGGCGTCGACCTGGTACGACAGACCCGTGAACATGCGAGTATCCTGGTAGGTGCCGGGCCACGGGCAACCCAGGCACTGCTCCAGGCGAGCCGTGTACTGGCCGCAATCGAAGGCCGGGACTATGTCACCCCGGACGACCTGCGTCGACTGACCCTTCCCATCCTGGAACATCGCCTCATCCTGCGCCCTGAATTCGAGATTGAAGGCCTGGCCCTCTCCGAGGTGATTGGCCAAATTCTCAAGGCTGTGCCGGTCCCACGATGATGGTTCCTGCTAACAGGTTGCTACTTTTAACCGCAATAATCCTTCTCCCGGCAGCATTAGCCGTTGCCTTTGTACCCGGTCTATTGCCTCTGTGGGGGCTTCTCTGCCTGGTGCTCACCCTCATGGCCTTGCTGGATATGCAACGGGGGCGAAAGCAGCTTGAAGCTATTGAGCTACTCCACGAATGTGAATTGAGCCTGGCCCAGGAACGTGCAGGCAGCCTGTTGCTCGATGTTGAAAATCCCAATACCACTGCTTGTTTGTTGCGCATCGGCATCCAGTTTCCCCCCTCCTTTCGCAGTGAAGAAGAAATCCGTAGCTTGCGTATCCCTGCGCAGTCCCGCAGCCAATCCCAGGAATGGGCTATCACCCCCACCATGCGGGGACAATACAGCATTGATTATTTCTATCTTGAAATCCCATCCCGATTCGGTCTTTGGAAACTTCGGCGAACTGTTCCTGTTGATTTGACCGTACGGGTTTATCCCAATCTTGAGGCGGAACGCCGTCAATTGGCCGCACTGTTTCTAAACCGTGGGCGTTTGGGCATCCATGCACAACGCCAGATCGGCAAGGGGCGTGAATTCGAACAATTACGGGACTATCAGGCTGGCGACAGCTATGAGGACATTCATTGGAAGGCCACTGCACGTCGTGGTTCTCCGGTATCCAAGGTGTACCAACTGGAAAAAACGCAGGAAGTTTATATTGCCCTCGACTGTTCCCGTCTGAGTGCACGGCAAACGCAGCGTGAACATGGCAAGGGTACCGAGGCACAGCTAGACCGCCTTATTCGTGCCGCCATGGCGCTGGGCCTGGTCGCTGAAAAACAGGGAGACCTCTTTGGCCTTATTACCTTTAGCGATCAGATTCATGGCTTCGTCCGCGCTAAAAACGGGCGTGACCATTTCCAGGTCTGTCGCGATGCCCTGTATCGCCTGGAACCCCGCAGGGTC
>CALAXS010000786.1 GCA_937895305.1 uncultured bacterium | reverse complement strand
ACCACCTCGCCCTGGAAATTCCACCCTCAGAAGAAGCCCTCTTCATCAAAGTATTTCAGTATAGCGGTGAAAACAGCGGCGTACTCGAATGGGTCAAAGCACAGGCCCGACAACACAACGAAGAAAATTCAGACGTACTCGACCTCGCTGCGGTCAAAGAAGGCGGTCCCCCGCGTTGGGCCGAAAAGATAACCACAGCAGGCTACCTGAAAAACACACGACCCCACTATAACCCAACGACCTGGCCCAAAAAGAACAAAATGGTAGATCCCGAACCATTCCCTTATACCCTGGACACCGTGGATTTGCCCGAAGAAAATCCCTGGAACGCCTGGCTGCGCCCCTCAGACCTTGCCTTTTTTCCCGACGGGCGCCTCGCTCTTTGCACCTACGGGGGCGATGTCTGGGTTATTGACGGACTGGACGATGACCTCGAAACGGTCACCTGGAAACGCTATGCCGCAGGCCTCTTCGAACCCCTGGGCCTGCTCGTAGTTGAAAACAAGATCATGGTGACCTGTCGCGACGCCATAATCCGCCTCCATGATTTCAACGGCGACGATGAAGCTGACTACTACGAACATTTCTTCACCGACCCGGAAGTGGCCAACGGATTCCATGCCTACAATTTCGGCCTCGTCCAGGACAGCAAAGGATATTTCTATTACGTCAAACCCGGCCTCTACACCGACTACACCCAACCCGGTGCAGTCATACAGGTCAGCCCCGACGGAAGCAGTCACAAGATCATCGCCAAAGGTTTTCGCGTCAATAACGGCCTGGCCATGGGAGAAGACGATGTCCTGCTCGTTACCGATAACCAGGGGCAATGGACCCCCGGGAACGAAATCAATGTCATCGAAGAAGGGGCCTTCTACGGGGTCTACCAGAGAAAACCCAAAAAACCAGGGCCATTCAAACGCCCTATGCTCTACCTGCCACAGGAATTCGATAACTCACCCGGTAGCCCGCTCTGGCTGAACGATGAACGCTTCGGCCCCTTGAAAGGCAACATTCTCGGTACCAGTTTCGGTAAAGGCTGGCTCTATTACATGCTGCCCACAGACATCCAGGGCGAACCCCATGCCGCTGCCGTAGCCTTCCCCTTCCAGGGGGATGCAGGAATTATGCGGGCACGCACTAACCCTGTGGATGGCCAGGTATATGCAGTGGGCCTCACAGGGTGGGATACCGAGGCCGTATCCAAAGACGGTTGTCTGGTCCGGCTTCGCTACACAGGCGATGCAGGTTGCGTTCCCACGGCCTATACAGTTCAATCCGAAAAAATTACCCTACGATTCAGCAGCCCGCTGGATCCCGCTTACACCTCCCTTTGTGCCCACTACAATCTGAGCGCCTGGAATTACCACTGGACCGCCGAATACGGATCCGATCCCTGGTCCCTGAAAAATCCCGACAAAAAAGGCGCAGACCCCTGGCAGGTTCAAAAGGTGGACATCAGCGAAGATGGACAGGAACTAACCCTTCATGTCCCCGATTTACAACCCGTGGATCAACTTCGACTGGTCCTTGAACTACGCACAGCCACAGGCCAGAATCTGGAACACGTCCTCTACACCACACTGAATACAATGCCCTGAGCACCTTGTTTTCACTGTAAAATAAAGGCAATACATGCTACACTGAAAACCGTAATTATCACCCCATCTGAAAGGAATTGAACCATGAGCGAAGTCTCCCGCAGGGCCTTCATACAGACTGCAGCCGTTGGCACCGCTGCCGTAACGATATCGGCGCCCGCACGCGCCGCCAAAAGCCCCAACGAAAAAATTCGCGTCGCTGTTATTGGTATCCGGGGCCGTGGTCAGGACCACATGAACGGGTTCCAGAAACAGCCCAACGTGGAAATTACCACGATTTGCGATGTTGACGAAAACCTCTTCGAGCCTCGTATCAAAGAATTTTTCACCGACCGTGGTTTGCCACGCCCCAAGACCGTTACCGACATGCGCGAAATTATGGAAGACGATTCCATTGACGTGGTCTCCGTGGCTACACCCAACCACTGGCACTCACTGGCCGCCATTTGGGCGATACAGGCGGGCAAAAATGTCTACTGCGAAAAACCCTGCTCCCATAATATTTTTGAAGGGCGCCAGCTCGCGAACGCTGCCAGGAAATACGGCCGCTGCGTGCAGCACGGTACCCAGATCCGCAGTAACCCCGCTATTCGCGAAGCCATCCAACACATCAAAGACGGACTCCTCGGTGAAGTCTACATGGCCCGTGGCCTCTGTTACCGCTGGCGTCCCACCATCGGCGAATTCCCCGATTCCGAAGCTCCCGATGGCGTGGATTACAATCTCTGGCTCGGCCCGGCCGCCGAACGTCCTTTCAACGAAAACCGGTTCCACTACAACTGGCATTACATGTGGGACTACGGCAATGGCGACATAGGTAATCAGGGGGTCCACCAGATGGACGTATGCCGCTGGGGCCTCGGCGTTGACCTGCCCTCTCGTGTCAGCTCAGCATCCGGCATGTTCATCTACAACGACCAGAAAGAAGTCCCCAACGTCATCAACTCCTCCTTCGACTTCCCTGATGCAGGCGAACATGGCAAGATGATGGTCTTCGATGTGCGCCCCTACCACACCAACGACGAAATGGGCGCCAAGGTCGGCATCCTCTTCTACGGTTCCGAAGGCTACATGGTCATCGACTCCTACTCCAGTTACCGGACCTACCTTGGCCAAAATGGAAAGCCCGGACCCAAGGGCAATGTGGAAGGCGATCACTACGCCAACTTCATCGAAGCGGTACGCGCACAGGACCCCACACTGCTTCATGCGCCCATCGAAGAAGGCCACTATTCCTCAGGGCTCTGCCACATCGGTCTCGCCTCCGCCAAGCTCGGGCGCTCCCTCAATTTCGATCCCAAGACCGAGCAATTCATTGACGACGACGAGGCCAACGCCTTCATCACCCGCGAATACCGCGATCCCTTTATCGTCCCCGAAATCAGCTAAGGAAACCCACAGCATAACGACGGGGAGGTCCACACCAGGCCTCCCCGCTTTCATTTCCACGTTGGTCCCCACCAGAGCAAGCTGCTATAGTCCACCACAGACATCCAAAACGTGTCCCAAGGAAACGCATCGTGCCCCCATCTGAATCCGAAAAACAAATCCAAGAAGCCCAGAGTCATCTCGGCACCATCATCCGCGACCTCTACAACCAGATGGCGACCACCTACGAAGATCACCTCCGCGACGACTGCCAATACACCCTCCCCGCCACCGTTGCGAAACTGCTGGCACCCATTGCAAAGACCCATACCAACTTCCTGGAACTCGCCGTCGGTCCCGGTAACATCGGTAAAGCTATCGCCGAAGCGGGCATTGATCTTCGTTTGACGGGTGCGGACTTTTCCGAAAATATGCTCCGCATGATTGATTGTCCACTCTACCACAGCCGCATCCAACTCGATGCTACCCACCCCATGCCCTTCGAGGATAATACTTTCGACGGTGCGCTTTTCATCCTCCTCATGGAACACATCACCGACCCCCTTCTCGTCTTCCAGCAGGTGTACCCCGTCATACGGCGTGGGGGACTACTCCTCTTCACCTTCATGCCCAGCCAGAGCGAAAACGTCGAAATGCTCGAACACGAATCCACCCTCATCAGCCATCCCCGGGAAATGGTCCATAGGGAACTTGCCAGTGCAGGATTCACCCTGCTCAAGGAATACCCCCTCGACACCTACATCCACGGCGACGAGTGGCGTGTCCATAACCTCATCCTCGCCCTCAAGGAATAAATCAGGACAGATCTCGTTCCCATGCTCTGCGTGGGAATGCATACAGAACCGCGTATCAGCGCGTAATTTTAATCGTCCACGTCATTGTCTTTAGCATCGTTTTTTGCCCTCCGTTTTTCCCACAATGTCTGCACCCCAAAGCCCAGCAGCAATGTGCCCAGTACAACCCACGGTATAAACTGCATAGCCCCTGAACCCACAGACTCCAACCATACGGACAAACGTTCATAAAACAGTAACAACGCCACCGTCGAAACCAGATGGCTGCTGAAGCACGTTATAAAATTCACCCCTATACGCAGTCCCAATAGATACCCCAAGACGACACCATTCAAGACCCCGGTACTCCAGAAGGGGAAAAAGACAAACAACCACACTCCCACCACACCAAAGGGTTCCAGGATACGACGATACTTCTCCGTGCTCTTATGCAAGGCCCGTAAAAAACGCCCCAGCACACCCAGCCCTTCTGCGCCATGAAAGGCACGCAAGACCCAGGGATACAAAATCAGTGTCATCGCTATATCTTGTAAACCACACTGAAAAAACAGGTAGCCCTGTCCAAAACCATTGGCCACACCATCGCCAATACTCACCGCACGCCCCCCAAAAATCGCCAACTCCAGCACCAGTCGATATGCATCCGCATAGGGAACGGGTTGTACAATCGCTGCACCGACCACGCCCACCAGCCATACCACACCCAGTACCCACCCCAGGATCTCCGTTTTCATGGGCTTGAAGAGATAGGCATGTTCTTCTGTGTTTTCCATAAATTTACGTCCTATAGAAAAAAAGAAGGAAGCCTCATTACAAGGCTTCCTTCGTTAAGTATACGCTATAGCTGCGGGTTATTCCTCTTCGGTGACTTCGCCATCCGTCACCACAGCTTCTTCCTGTTCTTCGGCCAGGGCTCTGGCCACTGCACTCACCACAGCACCCGCCTGCGGTTTCATTACCTTTACGCCCTGCGTGTTTCGGCCAATAGTGCGGATGTCCTTCACCGACGTACGAATCACAATACCGTCTGTAGCGACCAGTACAATTTCATCACTATCATCCACTGTCAACATACCCACCACATTGCCATTCCGCGCTGTCGTTTTGATGTTGATAATGCCCGAGCCACCACGATGCTGCAGACGATACTCGCCCACCTTCGTGCGTTTACCAAAACCATTCTCCGTGATACAAAGTACCGTCTTGTCATCCGGCGCTATACTCACACCCACCACATAATCATCTTCACGCATACGGATACCAATCACGCCCCGCGCCGTACGACCCATAGACCGCACATCTTTTTCAGGGAAACGAATCGACATGCCCCGATAAGTAGCAATCAGGATATTATCCTCACCACCCGTAATCTGCACCTCAATCAGCGCATCCTCCTTCGTGAGATCAATGGCAATAATTCCGTTCGAACGCGGATTACTGAATGCCTTCAACGCTGTTTTCTTCACGGTACCCTGCTTCGTCACCATGAGAATAAACTGATTCTCCTCATTCAAGTCACGCACGGGAAGACATGTGGTCACTTCCTCATCATTGTTCAGATTGAGGATATTCACCATGGCACGACCCCGCGCCGTACGTCCCATCTTCGGCAGTTCATGAACCTTGCGCCAGTAAACGCGCCCTGTATTCGTAAAGAAGAGCATGTACTGATGCGCACTTGCGATGAACAAGTCCTTTACAAAATCCTCCTCCTTCGTCTCCATGCCCGACACACCACGACCACCACGACGCTGCATACGATAGGTACTCACTGGCAACCGCTTGATATAGCCCTGATTCGATACCGTCACCACCATGGTCTCATCCGCAATGAGATCCTCAATATTGATATCGTTATAATCTTCAATGATTTCAGTACGACGCTCATCGCCATACTTTTCCTTCACCGCGATAATCTCTTCACGCACCACCGCCAGAATCGTCTTGTCACTGCTCAGGATATGCTTGTACCGTTCAATCTCTTTCAGGATCTCCGCATACTCCTCCTGTAACGCTTCCCGTTCCAGACCCGTCAAACGACGCAAACGCATCGCCAGAATCTCATTCGCCTGAACCACGGAAAACTCAAAAGCATCAATCAACCGCGCCCGCGCCTCATCCGAATCCTTGGACGAACGAATTATTTTAATGACCTCATCAATGTGGTCAATCGCCTTCAGCAGACCCTCCAGGATATGGGCCCGCGCTTCCGCTTTCTCCAGCAAGAACCGCGTACGCCGCTCCACAATCTCCATGCGATGCATAATGTAATAATGAATCATCTCCGCCAGGTTCAAAACCTTCGGCTGATTATTCACCAACGACAGGAAGATGATACTCGCGGTCGTCTGCAACTGTGTATGCTTGTACAACTGATTCAACACCACCTCCGGTTCCTCACCCTTCCGCAGCTCGATGACGATACGCATACCGTCTTTATCCGACTCATCCCGCAGGTCCGTGATGCCCTCCACCGTCTTGTTCCGAACGATATCCGCAATATTCTCAATCAACCGCGTCTTGTTGACCTGATACGGAATCTCCTGAATAATGATACTCTGCTTCGTGCTGCCCTCGAGCTTCTGCTCAACGGCCACACGACCCCGCAGCTTGACCCGGCCACGACCCGTGCGATAAGCCGACAAAATACCACTACGACCACAGATGATACCCCCCGTAGGGAAATCCGGACCCAGCACAAACTTCATCAAATCATCCGGCGTAGCCTCCGGGTTATCAATACGATGCACGATAGCATCACACACCTCCGTCAGATTCTGCGGTGGACAACTCGTCGCCATACCCACCGCAATACCATAGGCAC
>CALAXS010000785.1 GCA_937895305.1 uncultured bacterium | reverse complement strand
TGGGCTGCCAAGGCCGGCAAGAAATCCAAGAAGTACGGTATTGTGGATGTTGACGACGCTGCGGTCTATATTGGACGTATCAAGGGCGCCAACACCCTGGCCACCTTCGAAGCTACCCGCTTCGCACCGGGTCGTCGCAATTTTAACAGCATTGAAATTTATGGCAGCAAAGGTTCTGTACTCTGGAATCAGGAAGACATGAACGTGTTCCAGTATTTCAATCAGAACGACCCCGAACACCTCCAGGGCTTCCGCACGGTACAGGCTTGTGACCCCGGTCATCCCTATGCGGATGCCTGGTGGCCACCCGGACACACTATCGGTTATGAGCATCTCTTCGTACATGAAATGTATGAATTCGTGCGTGGCCTGAATCGCAAGTCCACATCCAATTACCCCACCTTCGTTGATGCGGTAAAGTGCCAGAAGGTACTGGAGGCCGTCGAGAAATCCGCCAAGAGCCGGAAGTGGGAAAAAGTTAAATAACTACGGCCTATCCGTAAAACGAACCGTTCATATAACACTGTGAAGGAGATTGAACATGAAACTCGGTCTGTTAACCGTAATGTTTGGCGACAAGCCATTAAAAGACGTGTTGGACATTATCCGTCCGCTGGAACTGGATTGCATCGAGTTGGGCACGGGGAACTATCCCGGTGATAGCCATGCACCGTTGAAGGAATTACTTTCGTCGAAGCCGAAGCGCGATGAGTTGCTGGCCATGGTGAAGGGCGAGGGGCTGAGCATTTCAGCGCTTAGCTGCCACGGCAACTGCCTGCACCCGGACAAGGCTTTTGCAAAGGCCAACCAGAAAGTACAGACAGACACGATTCGTCTGGCGGAAAAGCTGGGCATCAAGACCGTCATCGATTTCTCCGGTTGTCCCGGTTCCGACAAGAAAGCCACGCGCCCCAATTGGGTGACTTGCGCCTGGCCACCGGACTATCTGGATGTTCTGGATTACCAGTGGAACGATGTGGTGATTCCTTATTGGACGAAACAGGCGAAATTCGCCAAGGACCATGGTGTGCGTGTGGGCTTTGAAGCCCACCCCGGTTTTGTGGTGTACAACACCGAAACCCTGCTCAAGCTGCGTAATGCCTGTGGTACTAACCTGGGTGCGAACTTTGACCCGAGCCACTTCTTCTGGCAGGGCATGGAGCCCATCGAGTCCGTGAAGGCACTCGGCGGCAAGGCCATCTTCCACGTACACGCCAAAGACTCCAAGGTCGACCCCGTAAACGCAGCGGTCAACGGCGTGCTGGACTGCAAGCACTATGGCGATGAAGCCAACCGCTCCTGGGTATTCCGTACCTGCGGCTATGGTCACAGCATGGAATGGTGGAAAGACTTCTTCAGCACCTTGCGTCTTGTGGGCTATGATGGCCCCGTTTCCATCGAGCATGAAGACAGCCTCATGTCGAGCCAGGAAGGCCTGACCAAGGCGGTTGAGTTTCTGAAGCAGTGTGTTATCACACAGAAGCAGAGTGCCATGACCTGGGCGTAAATATTGTTAATGTAGATTTTATCGGGGGTGCTTTTTCTTACGAAAGAAAAAGTGCCCCCGAACCCCCTCAAAAAGAACGATAAAAAAACCTGACTTCTCACAACAAGTTGTGAATTGTCAGGTTTTTCTCGTTCCCAAGCTCCAGCTTGGGAATGCATACCCCGAGGCTCCTGCCTCGGAAAACGGGTGCGTTCGACTGGGATTGCTATGACTTCAGTCCCGACATGGGCTAAGCATGTTAACGCGGAGATTCCCGCCTCCGCGGGAATGACAGGGGGTTGAGACTGTTCTAACGTATTGCGCAACAATGGATGTATGAAAAGGCTATAGTACATTTAAAAACGCTCTATATATAAACCGGGCACCTGATATCGCTACCAGGTGCCCGGATTGTTTCTACTGAATAGTGTGTCTAGAAGTCGTAGCCCACTTCGCCGTGATCGCTCACGTCAAGGCCTTCTTCTTCTTCTTGTTCGTCGACGCGGAGTCCGACGAGGACATCGGCAATTTTCAGGGCGACGTAAGCGACGATGATGGAGAAGATGATGGTGACGATAGCAGCGAAGGCCTGGAGGCCGAGCTGTTTCATCATGTCGAGGTCTTCGATCCAGCCACCCAGTGCGGGTGCGCCAAAGATAGCCACGAGAAGGGTGCCGACGAGTCCGCCCCCACCGTGTACACCGACGACATCGAGTGCATCGTCGTAGCCGAGTTTGTTTTTGAGGATAATGGCGGCCCAGTAGCAGAAGAGGCCGGAAACTGCACCGATGGCGAAGGCACCGGGGGGGCCGACGGAACCGGCTGCGGGGGTGATGGCTGCGAGCCCGGCAATGGCCCCGGTAGCGAAACCGAGTGCGGAGGGCTTGCCATTTTTGGTCCATTCAATGGCAATCCAAACGAGACCTGCGATACAGGGGGAGATTTGGGTGACGAGGATAGCCATGGCTGCGCTGCCGTTGGCACTGAGTGCGCTACCGCCGTTGAATCCGAACCAGCCGACCCAGAGCATGGCGGTGCCGCCCATGGTCATGGCGAGGCTGTGGGGCATGAGGGGGGTTTTACGGTAGCCTTTGCGGTGGCCCACCATGATGGCAGCGACGAGGGCAGCTGCGGCTGCGGTGAGGTGGACGACGATGCCACCTGCAAAATCGATGACACCAAGGTCTGCGAAGAAGGCACCCGGACCGCCCCAGACCATGTGGCAGATGGGGAAGTAGCAGAAGGTGGTCCAGATGAAGGTGAAGATGAGTACGGCGGAGAAGCGCATGCGTTCGGCGAAGGCACCGATGATGAGGCCGGGGGTGATGATGGCGAAGGTGAGTTGAAACACGACGAAGAGGACTTCGGGGATGGTGCCGGATACGGAGTCGGGGGTAATGCCAGAGAGGAAGAGCTTTCCGCCGCCCCCAACGAAAGCATGGAGTCCGCGACTACCCGCGACCATGCCAGTGCTGTCGAAGGCGAGGCTGTAGCCATAGGCTACCCACATGACCGTGACGATGGCGGTGATGGCGAAGCATTGCATGAAAAGGGAGAGGACGTTTTTGGTGCGGACGAGTCCGCCGTAGAACATGGCGAGGCCGGGAATCATCATAAAGAGGACCAGCGCGGAAGCGACGATGATCCAGGCGGTGTCGCCGCCGTTGATGGTGTCCTGGGCCTGTGCTGCTCCCGGTAGTATCAGGATTGCGAGTAGGCCCATAATCCGGAGGTGTAGATTGGATACACGTGTAGACATGATGCGTTTCTTCTCCCGTCGAGTTTGGTGATAGCTCACCCAATTTTGCAGCCCAAGTATGGGATTATACCTGCTTGGGTTGTTGCTTTGAAAGTTGGGCTTTGTAGTGAATCTGTTGCCGAGGCAGAGCCTCGGGGTATGCATTCCCAAGCAGAGCTTGGGAACGAGGGGCATAATTTACTAACTTTATGGGGTTAACTGACCTTGGTGACGCCATTGGTGATTTGTGTGTAGTGGTTGCGGGTCTGTTTTTTCATGCGCGCGAAACGTTCAGGCTCTTCCTCGCTGAGGTCGTTATTTTCGGCGGGGTCGTTGGTGAGGTTGTAGAGCCCCTGCGCATCTTTTTCAAGGGTGAGTTTCCAGGGCCCTTCGCGCATGGCGGCCTTGCCCTCGTAATGCCAGAAGAGGGGGCGGTCTGCGATGGAGGATTGGCGGAGCAAGAGCGGGGACAGGTCAACACCATCGGGGGTGTAGCCCTTGGGCAGCGCAGAGTTGGTGAGCGTGGTGATGGTGGGGAAAAAATCCATGGAGATACAGGTCGCATCGGTGGTGGTGTTTTTGGAAATGTGCCCGGGCCATGCTGCGATAGCGGGTACACGATGCCCGCCTTCCCAGACCTGGCCCTTGTGCCCACGGAGTTGAGCGTTGGAGCCCACATTGTTTGCACCATTGTCGGAACAGAAAATGATGATGGTATTGTCGGTGAGCTTATGCTTTTCGAGGCGCGAGACTATACGCCCAACGCTTTCGTCCATGACTTCAATCATTTCGGCGTATGTATCCGTATCGCCTACCAAGCCTGGCTTTCGCATACCTTCCGTACGAAGAGCATCACTATCTCGACCCTGATAGGGGGAGTGGGGTGCGCCGTGGGGCATGTAGAGGAAGAAGGGTTCTTCTTTGTGGGTGTCGATAAATTTTTCTGCATGGTTGGTGATGAGGTCGGTGAGATAGCCTTTTTCCGGGTGCAGCGCATCCTGTTGCCACCAGTCAGCATAGCCCTCGCCGTCGATGTGGGATACATAGTCGACATTGCCACTGACGAAACCGTTGAAGGTGTCGAAGCCCTGCTTTACAGGACCGAACTCGGGTTGATAGCCCAGGTGCCATTTACCGAAGAGGCCCGTGGCGTAGCCGTTGTCTTTCAGGACTTCGGCCAGGGTCGTGGAGGCCAGGGGGAGGCCACGGTCGCGCATGTGTTTGGCATAGACCACGCCCTCGATGCCACTGCGTTGCTGATACTGCCCGGTGAGGAGTGCAGCGCGGGTGGGACTACAGACCGGGCAGTTGGAATGAAAATCGGTGAAGCGCATCCCCACATTGGCCAGTCCATCGATGTTTGGCGTTTTGATGGTTTTATTGCCGTAACATCTGAGGTCGCCATAACCCTGATCGTCCGCCATGATGAGGACTATGTTGGGCTTGGCTATTGGTTCGGCACTGGCGGAGAGCAGGGTAGCACTCGCCAGACTTGTAGCTAAAAAGTTACGGCGGGTCAGTGTACTCATGGAATAAAGTTGGCGTTGGGCTTGAGGGCGGTGATCCATTCGGCGATGAGCTTGGAGGCATTCTCCACGTCCTTGGTGGAGACCATCTCGACGGGGGTGTGCATGTAGCGGTTGGGGATGCCGACGATAGCAGTTGCGACACCGCCACGACTGAGCTGCATGGCGTTGCCGTCGGTACCGGTGCCACGGGGTGCGGCGAAGGGTTGAATGGGGATTTTGGCTTTCTTGGCAGCAGCAACAATGCCCTTATGGACGACGGGATTGATGTTGGCACCACGACTGATGATGGGGCCGCTGCCCAGGGCGGTATGCCCGTAGCGACTGCCTTCACCACGGGGATGGTCGGTGGCCCAGGCCACGTCAACCGCGAGTCCGGCATGGGGGTTGCAGCCATAGGCAGAGGTGGTAGCACCACGAAGACCGATTTCTTCCTGGACGGTGGTGACGCAGTATACGGCCACATTGATCTTGCGCCGTTTGAGGAGACGGAGTGCTTCGAGGATAACGAAGGCGCCGATGCGATCATCGAGGGCACGGGCGACGATTTTGTCGTTCATCAGTTCCTGGTATCCCGCGTCGATGGTGACGGGGTCCGATATAGCAACTTTGCGTTCCGCTTCTTTCTTGTCCTTTGCACCGATGTCGATCCACATCTGGTGCATTTCGAGGGCCTTGTTGCGATCGTTGGCGGGGGTGAGGTGAATGGCCTTGCGTCCGATGACGCCGGGCACAGGACCTTTTTCGCCATGAACAACGACCCGTTGTCCGCCGAGGACTGCGGAATCCACACCACCAATGGGCACGAAGCCGAGGAAACCGTTGTCGTCGATAGTGTTGACCATGAGGGCAATTTCGTCAACGTGCCCGGCGAGCATGATGCGAATCTTGGCTTTTTTATTAATGACGTGGTATTGATTGCCGTGGACATCTTTATAGATTTCGTCAGCAAAATCGGCGGCATAGGCTTTGCAGACCTTTTGTATTTGTTGCTCAAAGCCAGAGGGGCTGGGGGTTTTTAGGAGGCGTTTTAAAAAGTCGAGGGATTCTTTGCGCATGGGTACTCCTTTTTGAGGTGCTTTTCTGATAGATTATAATACGGATTCGTTACGCAGGTTTAAAGTTTGGTCTGGGAGGACAAGATTTGCCGAAGCTCAGTGTCATCATGATTGTGAAGAACGAGGAAGGCTGCCTTGCGGATTGTCTCACCAGTGTCTGTGCTGTTGCGGATGAGATTGTGGTGGTGGACACGGGCAGTACGGATGACACGATAGCTATTGCAAAGTCCTTTGACGCGACGGTGGTGGAGATGAAATGGGAAGATGATTTTGCTGTAGCACGGAACCGAAGTATTGCAGCGGCGACAGGGGATTGGCTGTTGCATCTGGATGCGGATGAGGTGTTGGACGATGACGGGATGTTGCGCATCCGGCAGTTGGTGGATAATGATGGCGAGGGTGCGGATGCGGTGGAGCTGGTGCTGGCGAATTATTGTGACGATGCGCGCGCGTGGCGTTGGGTGCCTGTGGCGAAGGGGGATGACCGGGCGCGTGGTTTTTCGGGGTACTTGCCTGTGGGGCTGTTGCGCTTGTTCAGGAATGGGCAGGGCTATGAATATCGTGAACCTGTGCACGAGAACATCACGGAGAGCGTGGTGGAGGCCGGGGGGGTGATTCATTCGCTGGATGTGGTGATTCATCATTATGGATATGAACCGGCCGCGGAAAAGAACCAGGCCAAGGCGGATTTATATTTACGCATTGCACGGGAGAAGGTTGCGGCACATCCAAAGGACCTGAAGGCGTTGGCGGATTTTGCAGAGCAGGTGAATGCCTGTGGGCTGGTAGCGGATGCGG
>CALAXS010000784.1 GCA_937895305.1 uncultured bacterium | reverse complement strand
TGGAATCCCATTGTGTATTCAGATAGTCTTTTTGTTGGTTCGGGGGAAGTTTTTCGATGAGGTGCCAGACTGCGCTGAGGTACCAGGTGGTGGGTTCAATCTGGATTTGGTAATGGGGGGAGACCGGGGTGCCGTCGGGGTGGATGCGTTGGGGAATGGCGCCTACGGGTAGGTTGCTGTGGTGCGTCGCCCGGGTTTGCTGGCCTATGAAACTCAGGGCGGATTGGGCGGCTTCAAAGTTTCCGATTTGGCACAGGTTTGCTACCATCCAGGCGGTGTGTCTGGGGGTTACGTAGCCATCGGTTTGGGGCAGGGCGCCCGTCTGTGTGTTTTGTTTGCTCAGGTATTGTTGCATTTGCTCAAGTGGCGTGGTGTCGGCCAGTACCCAGGGTTCGGGTAAGGGTGCCGGGGTGTGTTTAAAGGGTGTGCGCTGTTTTGGTGCTGCGTCGGATGACGGGTTGACGATGGTGCCGGAGAAGCGCAGGCCCTTGGGGCTACGTGAAAAGGCGAGTTGGCTATGGCCGATGTCGTTCATGAGCTTGAGCCAGGGGGTCCATTGCGCCTGCAGGGCGCGTTCTTCGATTTCGGGAAAGTAGCCTTGACGTGTGGCGTATTGGTACAGGGGGATAAGGCTGGGGGAGAGTTGATTCCAGTCGATGTGCAGGTTGAGCAGGGTGTCTTGCGAAGTTAAGAGGGTGGGTTGATTGGCGAGGGATGCCATGAGGGCTTCGTTGGAGGTAGCGAGCCAGGCGGTGGGGCTTTCGGCAAGGCAGACGGTAAAGGCTTGACCGAGGAGGGGGATACGTTGACCGGGGTAGGTGGACCAGGTGGCGGGGAGGGCGGTGCATGGTCCGGTGATGGGGTGGAAGGGGTGTTGTGCAGTATCTTTCCGAAAGTTCCATGCGACCTGGGGTATGGGTGTGGCGTGTTGAAGATCCAGACCTGTGAGGGACCACATACCGGGTGGTGCGTTCTGGAGGAGCTTGTTGATGTGGAGACTTTTTGCGAGGGGGCTTTTCTGGAAGTGGGTTGTGTAGTGGTCTTGCAGGGGTTGTGGTAGTTGGTCCAGGGCGGCGTCAAAGAGGAAGAGGGTGAGGGGCCAGTCGTTGGTGAGGGCGGATATGAGGGCTTTGTTGGTGGCCGTGCTAACGGGGATATGATTTTGTGTAGTTGGTGTCGCAGGGAGTTTGGTATTCCAGTGGCCGTCTATGGGTAAGCCGTCCCGGGCTGAGAGGGTGATTTTTGGGCCGTTGTTCAGGGCGATGTGGAGTGTGTCTTTAGCAGGAATTTCCTTAAACTGTGTGGGCTTGGGGTTATCGCGGGCAGCCAGAATCCAGTCGGGGTCTGTGCTACAGAGGAGGAATCGGTCGTGCCAGGTGTAGACGTAGGGGCCGAAGGGGTAGAGTCCGTCAACGTCGTTGATGAAGATGCTGCGGACGAGGTGGAGGCTGCGGAGGATGAGGCCGGGTCTTGCGCAGAGGCCCCACTGTTCGTCCGATTCTGCGATAAGGGTTGAGGGGCCGAGATAGAGTTCCCAACGTTCCGGGGTTGGGCGAATACCAGTTTGTATTCGGATTGTAGCCTGGAGGGTATGAATCTCTTTTGAGAGGGTATTGTTCAGGATGTTGCCGAAATCGGTTTTTAGTGTTCGGGTCCAGAAGAAGGGGAGGTCGTTGGCGTAGAGCAGGGTGTTGTGATTGGCGGGAATGTACCCAGCGTGGGGGGCTTTCTTGATGTGGATATCGAGGTAGACCAGCAGGCTGAAGAGCAGGAGGGCTATGACCAGGAGAAGCCAGCCGCGGTGTTTGCGTCGTCTGTTTTTGGTGGGGGGTGTATCAGACACGGGTAGTGGGGCTTATTGGTTTTCGTCCCAGACGGCATCACGTTCTCGTTCGCGTTTTTCCTGGAGACTGGCGAGGGTCTGGGCGAGTTCCTGTTTGAATTGTTGGAATTCTTCGGCAGAGGTAGCATTGGCAATTTTGGTGTCAAGGCTCAGGCGGGTTTCTGCTTCTTTAGCGTCGTAACGGTTGTCGATTTCAGCAATTTTTGATTTCTGTTCGTCGTTGATGCTTTTGCTTGGACCGGCGCTTTGCTCCAGTTTTTCCATGTCTCGTTCGTATGCACTTTTCATGGGGGGGCTCCTAAAATGAGAATTCGTCGTCGAGTATGCTTGCAATGAAGCGTTCAATGGAAACGGGGTAGTATCGGCTGTCAGGTGATATGATAACACCTGTGCTGATGTCTTCACGACGTTCTATGTCGTCGAGGCTTTCGGAGAGGACCTGGTCGATGGATTTGGTGAGGTGGGTGAGTTCGAGGAATTCGGATTTACATTCAACGGGTCGTCCCTTGAAGCCGAGGAATCCGAAGAGACGCCCTGAGATTTCGAGGTTTACGTTATCTTCGCCGAAAATTTCTTCGTAACTGGGCAGGTATTGTGATGGCCGGAGGAGCATTTGCTCTGAGATTTGGATTTTACCTTTTACGAGGGTGGTTTGATTGCCGTCTTCGAAGGAGGGTCCGATGCAGACGTAGGGAAGTTCGTGGTATCCCTTGATGATGCCATAGGTGGGTTTTTTAACGATGACGGTTCTCTGGTAGAGACGTCGCATTTCATCGCTGGATAGGGACACGGTTCGGGGGACTCCTTTTTGACGGGGGAGAACGGGGCATTGAATTTGCGCTAACTCGTTCACCGGTATTATTTTACTGGATAGATGGCGGGATAGCAACCAGTCCTGTTTCGAGGATTTGTATGGTGGTTTTGTCGTTTGAGATGCGGTATCGTGCGCCAATCCAGTCGCCGGTGTTCAGATTGGGGTCCAGATCGTCTGGAGAGGCGATCCATTTGGGGATGGGGGGGTGATCGGGAACGGGGAATGCGAGTTGTATTTGTTTTTTATCATCTGTTATTTCAAGAATTTGCACGATTTCCCGCATCTGGGGTTGGCCCTGGAATTTGTATTGTGCGGTGAATTTGCTCATGATGAGGGCCATGAAGGCGCCCATGATGATGAAGCAGTAGATGACGAGGAGCTTCTTTTTCGGGGTGAGCATACGGCGTCGTTCCCGGATGAGGGGGATTTCCTCCAGGTGTGTTTTGGATTCCCTTTTGGGGGGATCGTACTGATATTTGGTGGCCATAATGCTCCTTGAAACATCATGATGGCGTTTTGGAGGGGGTTGGTGCAAGGGACTAAATTTGACTGGGGGGGGGCTGGTGTAGGACGATCCTGTTTCAGGGGAGACATTGAGCGGCTGAACAGTAGACGTATCTGGGTGTACAATTCGGAAGTATTGAAGTTCGCAGTGCCGCCATGAGGCTGAAAGGCGCATTCTATAATGAATATATTTATTGCAGGGGGGGGGCGTGTCGGGTACCATCTGGCGCGATTGTTGAGCAAGGAGCATCAGGATGTCACGGTGATTGAGTCGGATCGTGACCAACTGGAGCAGATTGACTATGCGCTGGATGTGAGTACGGTGCGCGGTGATGGTTCGTCGGTCATGTTGCAGCAGGGTCTGGGTGTGGGGAATGCGGATATTTTTGTGGCTTCCATGGGTAATGATGAGATGAATATCATTGCTGCGGCGACGGCGAAGGGGTTGGGAGCGAAGCAGGTTGCTGCGCGTGTGGGCAACATGATGTATCTGGATTCGAATATATTGTATGAGACGATTTTCGGGATTGATTATATATTGAGTCCGGATGCTTTGGCGGCGTTGGAGATTGCGAATTATATTGAGCATCCGGGGATTATCGTGTCGGATGAGTTTGGTAAGGGTCTGGTGCAGATGCGGCAGGTGCGTGTTGATGAAACCCCGACGGTGAACGGGAAGACGTTGAAGGATATTATTGCGCCGGGGAGTGGGGTTTTGCTGGGTGTGATTATGCGCAATGGCAAGACCATCATTCCGCATGGTGATTCGGTGGTTGAGGTGGGTGATCATGTCGGGCTGGTGGGGAAGAAGAAGGGGCTGGACAAGATACAAAAGTTATTTTTGCATGAGGATATCAAGACGCGCCGTGTAATTATCATGGGGGGTGGTACCATTGGAACACAGATAGCCCGTGCGCTGGATGGCAAGATCAAGTCGGTGAAGTTGTTTGAGCGACGTGAGGATCGTTGTGAATCGTTGGCTACGTTGTTGAAGAAGGCGAAGGTGGTGTGTCGTGATGCCTCGTCCCGATCGTCGCTGGAGCAGGAACACATTGATGCGGTGGATGTATTTGTGGCTTCTACGAGTGATGATGAGCGGAATATTATGGCGGCGGTATTGGCGAAGGAATTGGGCGCGAAGCGTGTGGTGGCAATCATTAATCAGCCGGACTTTGCGCCTTTGGTGCGGCGTCTGGGTATAGATATGGCGGTGACACCCCGGGCGAGTGTGGCCAATCGTATTTTGCGTTTGGCGCATCAGGGTGAGATGACGACGTTGACGGTGCTGGATGAGGGTTCGGTGGAGGTGATGGAGTTGGCCATTGATGCATCGTCGCCTGTATTGGGGCAACCATTAAAGTCTGTGAGTAGCCGATTCCCGCGGGGTGCCTTGATTGCTACGATTATTCGTGGGGATAAGGTTTTTGTGCCGGGGGGTGAGGATGAGATTCTTGCCGGGGATTCGGTGATCCTTATCGCGAGTGAGGATGCGGTGGAGCCTGCCTTAAAAGTATTGAAAAAGAAATAGGTAGCTTGTGAATTATCGATTTTTAGCAAAAATTCTTGGGCAGCTCATCGCTATTTTTGGATTGAGTTTTCTGCCTTCTTTGTGTTGGGCTGCATGGTTCGGGGAGTGGGATTCTTTTACGGCTTTTTTGGAAAGTATAGGTGTGGCGTTGTTGTTTGGTGGTGTGTTGTATGTGCTGGGTCGTGGTGCTGAAACGCGTATGTATCAGCGGGAGACGTTGGGGCTGGTGGGTCTTGGATGGCTGGTATTGGCGTTGGTGGGTGCGGTGCCCTATGTGATGAGTGGTACGCTGGGGTGTGTGGATGCTTTTTTTGAGTCTATGTCCGGGTTGACGACGACAGGATCGACGGTGATTGTGGATATTGAGGCGGTGGATAAAAGCGTGCTCTTCTGGCGATCTTTTTCGCATTGGCTTGGGGGTATGGGGGTCATCGTGTTGTTTATCGCGGTGCTGCCGTATCTGGGTGCTGGTGGTAAGCAGCTTTTCAAGTCGGAGGCCCCGGGGCCGGATCCTCATGGGTTGAGTCCGCGTATCCGTGATACAGCATCTATATTGTGGAAGTTGTATCTTACTTTGACGGTGGTGCAGACGGCGTGTCTTATGTTGGCGGGCATGAGTTTGTATGATGCGTTGTGTCATACCTTTGGCACGTTGGCGACGGGTGGGTTTTCTACGCGTCAGGCGAGTATTGCAGCGTTTGACAGTCTGGCGATTGAGGTGATCATCATTGTGTTTATGGTGGTGGCGGGTACGAATTTTGGTTTGTTTTTTGCGATGAAGCATGGGGATATCTGGGCGGTGGTGAAGGATTCGGAGTGGCGGTATTATTTGGGGATTCTGGTGTTGGCTACGGTGTTGATCAGTTTTAATCTCATGGGATTTCCGGCGAATGGGGTGATTGATGAAACGCCGGAGGCGATGCAGGTGGAAACGCCTGACTTTACGCCGGGTGGGGCGGTGCGTGTGGCGTCCTTCCAGGTGGTGTCTGTGATGACGACGACGGGGTATGGGACGAATAATTTTGAGAAGTGGCCGCCGTTTTCGCAGTTGTTGCTGTTGATGTTGATGTTTGTGGGTGGGTGTGCGGGTTCGACGGGTGGTGGCATCAAGGTGGTGCGAATTATCGTGTTGTGCAAGATGGCGTATTGGCGTTTGGAGAATACGTTTCGACCGAAGACAGTGCGGCCTATTCGTATGGGTGATCATTTGATTGATGATGGGTTGCAGAAGCGGGTGGCTACGTTTTTGATGTTGCACATGCTGGTATTTATTTTTGGTAGTTTGGTAATGGCGGGGATGGGTTTGCCGGTTATGACCGCGGTGACTGCGGTGATTGCCACGTTGAATAATATCGGGCCGGGGCTGGAATTCGTGGGTGCGGGTCATGATTTTCATCTGGTACCGGATGCGGGTAAGGTGTTGTTGTCCTTCTTCATGGCTATGGGTCGTCTGGAATTGTTCAGTATTGTGGTGATGCTCCATCCCGGATTCTGGAAGCATAGCTAGGGTTCCAAGCTCCCCCTCTCATTCCTGTAGAAGATCACTAATTCGCTGACAGAGTTGGTCCCAGGCTTTAGGTCAACAAATTTTATTACTATAGGAACAAAAGATGTCATCCTCGCGAACGCGGGGATCCAATTACGTCCCCAGGGCATTGTTGCAGAGTTTACATGGATTCCCGTTTTCACAGTTAGGATGACGGTATGTGTGATGCCTTGGGGTGTTGTATCGATTTTGCCAACGAATATTGTTCCGTCCAAAATTCCTGGCCCCTCCAGCTCCCCCTTTGTGTTCTTTGTGCCCTTTGTGGATAAGCTGTTATTAATCTTCCCCATACCTCCTCTCGGGTTTGGTGCCTCATTTGGGTGGGCTGGCGTGGTGGGTGCATATTGCTAAGTACTGTCTATGGTGGCGGTTAGGGTTTTCATGGGGGACGGCACAAGACCTGCTCTATACCGGGTATGAGTAGTGTTGTGTCTAAAATATCCTGTGTCCTTCTGGTCCTTGGAATGGCGATCCCATTCGTGGCTATGGCGGAGCCTGTGGTGACGGTGGAGGGGCCGACGGGTGGGGTGTATCCGGGGGTGGCGCAGGAGATTCGCTATAGTGTGCGTTGGTCTGCGGAGGAGGATTATGTGGTGGAGGCCCCGGTATGGAAGGGGGGGTTGGATTTTAGTGTTGCACGGACGGAGGTGGGTGTGGATGCGGTGGATGGCGCGTATTATGGGTTTGTCGTTGTGGTGACGCCGGAGGCGTTGGGTGAGTTTGTGGTTCCTGCGGTAGAGATTCCTTATACGGAGGCGGGTGCTGTAGCGGGTGATGGTGTAGCGCAGTTGGTGGTGGAGGCTCCTTCAATTTCTTTAACAGTCCGCCAGGATCGCACCAGTCAATATATTGCTGGTGGATTGCTGGCGGTTGCAATTATCCTTATTCTGGTAGTCGTGGTTTCTGTG
>CALAXS010000783.1 GCA_937895305.1 uncultured bacterium | reverse complement strand
GGTATCCCAGCCATCAATCGGAGCGCATGGATTTACCGAGGCAGGAGCCGCGGCGTATGCATTCCCAAGCTGGAGCTTGGGAACGAGGGGAGGGAAAACGCGGTGGCTACACCCTCATCGAATTACTGGCAGTAGTAAGTGTTACTGCGGTGTTGCTGGGCATCTTCCTGCAACTCTTCGTCGCGTCGTCGCGACTCCATGCGTTGGGCGCGGAAGCACTGATTCGTTTTGAGCATATTGAAGATGTGGAAGCCACCTTCCGGGAGGCGGTACGCGAAAGTACGGGCGTTGCTGAAGCCTGCTGGCACTATCAAACGAATACCCAATGTGTCGTGCTGGAACGACCGGGCACGGGCGACACAAAACGCTTTGCCCTGTTCTATTTTCAGCAGGACACGAACAAGATGGCCTATGGCGTGGTGGCGTTGAAAAGTGCATCCCACGAAATTGAGTACTGGGAGACCCTGTCCCCACGCATTGACACGGTGGCATTCACCTATGACGATAAGGGGGGAGTGCGCATGACCTATAGCCTGGCGCGGGACGAAGATGATGACCGGGCGGTGCAGGACTATGAGGTTTATGCTGCGCCACGACCGCTCTTGGCGAAGGGGGCCGGGTCATGAAAACCATGAACGACAAGCGCCGTGGCGCAACCATGCTCGTATCGCTGGTTATGGTGACGCTGGTGGGGATTGGCAGTGGTACGTTGTGGGTGGCGTTGCGCCAACAGATTAACGTGCAGAGTACGGTGCGACTGCAAGACCAGTCGCGTGCATTGGCGGAGGGTGGACTGGCCTTTGCGGAAGCGCAACTTGCGGAAGAAGGCATGCTGGTGCCGGGCGAAACGAGCTTTGTGCTGGGTGAAGGCACGGTAACGGTCTTCATCACCCAGGCCCCGTCGGGTCCGGGGTACAGGGTTGAATCCACAGGCAGGATGATTGAAAAACTGGCGCGGGGCATTACGACGACGCTGGTGGGTCACCTCCAACAAGAGACCTTGCATACGGAGGTATCACCATGAGAAAGCATAAACGTGGATTTGTCCTGCTAGAGCTACTCACCGTTATCGCCATCATCGGCATCCTGGCGGCCATACTCTTGCCCGCCTTGTCGCGGGCACGGGAAACGGGACGACGTGGGAGTTGCCTCGTAAACCTCCAACAGATGGGCATGGTCCTACGCATGTACGCGGATGAAAACGACCGATACCTCCCCTGGAGCGGTGGCGTCAACAACGCTCAGTGCATAATTGATCTCTATGGGGATTACATCACAACCCATGAAGGGCTGATGTGCCCGTCAGATTCTAATAGCTATGATTGGGACGAAGATGATGCTGGTCCTGTCTTTAAAACTACTGTGCTGGATGCTCCTAATAGTCCCCGGGCGAGTTACGACTACCTGGGGGCCTACACCGATGAGGCCCTGCGCTATCCCCATCCATCGAAACCCATACAACGCATCCCCATTATGTGGGACCTGTGGAGCGGGGTCGCCTATGATGAAGATAGTAATGTCGAATCTCGATATAGCCCTAGTTGGGCCAACCATATACCGGGCGGCGGAAACATCCTTTATATGGACGGTTCGGTAGAATTCAATAAATATGAAAAATGGGCGGACTGGAATTTACCAGAAGGTGTACCGAATCTCGCAATGTCAGACCCTTCGGCGCGCACACCCGAGGAACAACAACAGGACGCGGATCTGGCGGAATACGAAGCCAGTGTGGAAGCAGAAGCCAAGCCGTTTACGGGGCGTTTTGGTACCCGGCTCCCGGCAAAGAATACAGTGAAAGCCCAAGAAGAAAAAGCCGCTGTTGAAATGACAGATGCAGAACGAGAAAAGGTTCTGAAAAATTTCATGGACAAAAAGAAGCCATTGAAACCCGTTGGTGAAAAGAAATCATCTGCGGCACAGAAGAGCTGGCGCTGGATTAAGCGCAACGTGTTTTACACGAATTAGTGGCTAGTAAATTTTTTGCTGCATGCCATCGTTGCGAGCAAGAGGTTGTCGCACCTCGTTGCACTCGGTTCGCAATGACGTGTGGGCCGAAGTCCTCACTTAATCATTGAGCCAGGATTGGCGACATGGAGATTCCTGCCTGCGCAGGAATGACAAGAGATGGTAGCGACCTCCTCACATCCCGTCATTGCGAGGAGGCGTAGCCGACGCGGCAATCTCTTGCTCGCAAAGTCTGGGTTCCAATTCCAAAAAGTTTTCATACCGCCCTTGCGTTTCTTGGCACCCCTACTCGTTGAGGCTCCAGTCATAGGGCAGATACCGTAGTTTGACCGTATTGTTTTTAAGAACCCCCTGATCCGCCTCGGTCATATAGGGCTTCAAGTAGTCGAGCAGGGTGTTGCCTTTTTTCGTGAAGTCTTTACCGTACCAACTAAAGATGGAGGAGAGGTGAAGGGTCTTGCCATCAGCAGCCAGTCTGTTCTTTTCCTTGTCTTGCAGAAAGCCCTGCATCCCCTCGCTGAGTTGTCGCTCCAGGTCTGCCCCCGTATAGGCTTCACTGCGTAGCCTGGGACAACTCTTCGCAGCACAGACGAGGGCCACGTGAATACGTGGCTCGTCGTAGTCCTTGCGGATGATTTCATGCTCCAGGTCGTTGAGGGTGATGGTCTCTCCAAAGCGTTGGATAACGGGTTGGTCCCAGGGACCTTTAAAGAGGCTACCGATGTCTTTGATGGACTTTACGGGATAGTGGTCGACAATGAGTTGGAGCGTAGCCGCGTTGTAGAGGTTGATGAGGTAGGCCAGTTGTTCGTCCTTGCTCCATTGCAAGAATTGTATCCTGATCAGGGTCTTGCTCGTATCCACATAGGCATCCAGTGCCTTACGGTCTTTCTTGAGCGCGGCATAGTTCACCGCGCCGTCTTTCACATAGGTCTTGAGCAGGGCATCATACTCACTGTGATTCATGGTGTCAGCAGCCATGGCCGTGTTGAAAAATAAGAGGGTGCATATAAGGGTCGCCCCTTTGAACAGGTGGTGGTTCATTCTGGTTCCCAACGTAGTAGTTTTTTCGCATATTGATACATTCAGTATAGCATTGGTGTCGTTATATCTATTCATGGGAAGCGACAAATTAGGTCTGGTCTGAAAATTTATATCGTGTTATCCTTTCTGACGTGCTACAGGCATATTTATTCACCGGGTACCATGAAGGAGCATTGTTGTGGGCCTCTATTCCAGTCATATCTTTCCCTACCTCATGAATCAGGTCATGTCGAACAAGGCCATGACCCGGTCCCGGGCAGAACTTTTAGTGTCGGCTTCAGGCGAAATTTTCGAGATTGGCTTTGGCACGGGCCTGAATCTCAAGCATTACCCAAGTCATGTCAAAAAAATCACCACGGCGGATGTGAATGCGGGTATGGGCAAACTGGCACAGCGCAGTATCGATGCGTCGCCTATTGAGGTGGATAATCGTGTTCTGAACGGGGAAGACCTTCCCCTGACCGATGAAAGCTTTGACACGGTGGTTTGCACCTGGACCCTGTGTAGCATACCGAATGTGGAGCAAGCCCTGAAGGAATTACACCGTATCCTGAAGCCGGGTGGACAATTTCTCTTTGTGGAGCATGGTCTTGCGGACAACCCAAAGACGCAGCGAATGCAGCATCGTGTGAATCCGTTGTGGAAGCTCATTGGGGATGGTTGCCACCTGAACCGGAATATCACCGAATTGATTCAGGACCATCATTTTCTTTTACCCGACGTGCAGAATTTCTATATGCCGGGTGGGCCGCGTTTTGCGTCGTATATGTATCAGGGTGTTGCTACGAAGGGCTAAAGAAGCCGGGCCGGCAATCTATCTCGCTTCAAGACGACTGCCATCCATAATTTCGTTGTTGGGCTCGTAGACGATCTGGTCGGTCTCACTCAATCCTTCGACTACCTCGGCCCAGGTGTCGTTTTTCAGGCCAATGCGTATGGGCCTGAGCTGGGCATTCCCCCCTTCCACAACAAATACATACCATTGACCGTCGCGTCGGAAGGTGGCACGTTCCGGTACTGCGATTACATTCGCGCTTTCGTCCGTAATAATGCGTATGTCGAGGCGGGTACCGGGACGAAGCACCAGAGTGCCCGGGTCAAAATTGATGATGGTCTTCACGCGTTGTTGCTCTATGCCCAGGGAGGAAATCTTGGTGAAAGCGGAAGGATAAATGCGACTGACCGTGCTGCTGATGGCTTCACTGCTAACGGCCTTGCCCTCTATCTCCACGGTGTCCCCTTCATCAACATTAACAATTTCCTCGGAGAGGATGTCGCTTTCGATCTCCATACTGGAGAGGTCCCCTATTTTAAGGACCGGGGTGCCTGCAGCGAGTACACGACGGTCTTCGAGGTATTTTTCAAGGACAGGGCCTGAGACGGGTGCGAGGATCTCGGTCTTCTCCAGGTCGCTACGGTATATACGCAATTGCGCTTCGAGGTTCCGCTTCTCCGCGCGATACGCTTCGCGCATATATTCGTTATCGTCCACAGAACCAATAACGCGTCTACTGGCGAGACTGGCGAGTTCGAGGCCTTTACGTGCCGCATCGATAGCCACAGTGGCAGAGGTCATCTGCTGTTGTGCGGAGCGATAGCGGCGTTCCGCCTGGTCCAGAAGCTGCTGACTACCCACGCCCTGCACCACGAGTTCTTCTGCACGTTTAAATTCACGTCGGGCATCGTCCATTTCAATGGCAGCAACATCGCGCGCGCGCTCGGCGATACTAATCCGGTCCTCGTTTTCCTGGACGCGTACATCCGCAGAAGCCAGGTCCTCTTCCTTGGGCTTCTGTACATCAATCCCCAGGATATAGGCGTCGGTCTGGGCTATGAGGGATTCCACACCTGCGATGCGCTGTTCCAGTTCAAAGGCATCCACATGAGCAATGACCTCCCCCGCTTTGACCAGATCACCAATCTCGAGCTTGATACGTTCCAGGGTGCCGTTGACCGGCATGTCCAGTGTGTATTCATCGGCCAAGCGGGTCTTCGCTTCTTCGCTCACGTATTCACGGACTACCCTGCGCTCGACGGGTCCAATCTCGACGACCACGGGTTGGGGCATAAAGGAGTAGGCGATGCCCCCCAGTATGACGAGGGCAATGATGGTGAGGGCGATTTTTCTGAGCATGATTTATTCCCGTTCTTTCAGGACTTCAATTAGATCAAGACGTCGCACTTTGCGCCACACAGCGCCGTTGGCCATGATAACAAAAATGCCGGTAATAACCGCGCACCAGATGTAGGTGCGATTATTAATGTAAAAGGGCATGCGGAAGAGATCTGTATCGTACATGGTAATGAGCCACTTGGATATTCCATATCCGACGGGAATACCCGCCAGGATTCCCATGGCTCCCAGGAGAAAGTTTTCGTAGTACATGATACGGCCGACTTCTGCGGTAGTGAGGCCGAGGACACGCAGGGAAGCGAGTTCGCGTTCACGTTCGGCGAGGGCAACGGATGTCACGTTATAGATTATGGAAAAGGCGATGACCCCCGCGAAGATAAGCATGGTCACGTTCATCATTTTCATGCTCTGGGCGAGGGTGCTGAGCAGGGACTGAAGTACCTCGTCGGCAAAGGCGACGGAAGCGATGTCGGCAATACCTTTGAGGTGCTCTTTCACTTCAAGAGCAGACCCTTCTTCGGTGCGCAGGAGGACGGCGTTCATAACGAAGGGTTCGTCCAGAATGCGGCTGAGCGCTTCGATGTCCATGTAGGCCCCGGAACCGAGGTATTGCTGGGCAACACGAGAAACCGTGACGGATTTTTCTTTTTTGATGCGCCCCATTAGGGGCTTGAGGAGCACGGTGTCCCCGGGACCCACCGCGAGTTCACGGGCGAGTTTGTCGGAGAGGACAAGGCCCGTGCTTTCTATAGCGACTTCCTGTCCATCCACGTTAATAAGTCGTTTGAGTTCGGCATCTGCGGGAAGGCCCGTGACCACGGTGTCTTTTTTTCGCCACCCCGCGTGCATGGTGAAGGGATATTCGAGAACCGGCTCGGCACGACGGACGTGATCGAAGCGCTCGATGTCGTAGAGGGTTTCCTTGCCGTGTTCGCGCTGGAATGCCACGCGCAGGTCTTCGCGCTGTACTTCGCGGAATTGAAAATCGAGCATGTAGTCCATGGCGTCGAGCATGCAATAGCCCATGATGAGGAGGCCCATGGAAACAGCAACGCCGGAAATACTGAGCATGGCGCGAACGCGGTTCCGTTCAAGGTTGCGCAGAATCATTTTCCAGGTGAAGGCGAGACGGGTCCAGACGGCAGGAAAGTATTCGAGGAGGGTTTTATGGGCCGCCTGCGGTGCCTCGGGCCGCATGGCCTCTGCGGGTTGGATGGCCGCAGCACGAAGTGCAGCGGAAAGGGCACCGAGCAAACTGAATACCATGGTGATGCCCATGGACCGGAAAAGAACCTCGGGATAAATGCGGGATTCGAGAATCGGGAATTGATAAAACTCGACGTACATACGAATAAGGCCGTTGGCCATCCATTGCCCGACTATAAATCCGCTAAGGCAGCCGAGGACACCGAGTATGAAACCATACTCAATGTAATGAAAGGCCACGGCACGGTTGGAGTAGCCGAAGGCCTTGAGGAGGCCAATCTGGGTACGTTCGATACGGACCATAAGATTGAGAAGGACGAAGAGAATCATGGCGGC
>CALAXS010000782.1 GCA_937895305.1 uncultured bacterium | reverse complement strand
ATGTCTCTTAACAATTCAAGCCAATCTGTCCCATTTTCCCTGACGGTACACACTTTGCCCCTGCCGTGCAGTTGGGCCTCACCGCGACACCCAAGCGCGATGACAATGCAAACACCTATACCTATTTCGGGAAGCCGGTGTACATTTACTCCCTCAAGGAAGGGATTAACGATGGGTACCTGACCCCGTTCCGTGTGAAGCAGATTGATACCACCATTGATGAGTACATCTATACCCCCGATGATGATGTCGTAGAAGGTGAGGTGGAGGAGGGTAAGGAATACTCGGAGCAGGACTTTAACCGTATCATCGAAATCGAAGCACGGGAAAAGAAACGCGTAGAAGTGTTCATGGAGCAGATTGACCAGAATCATAAGACGCTGGTCTTTTGCGCGACACAGGACCATGCATTGGCGGTGCGAAACCTCATCAACCAGTGCAAGGTCAGTGACAGCCCGAACTATTGTGTGCGGGTCACAGCCAATGATGGGGAAACAGGCGAACAGTTTCTCCGGGTCTTTCAGGATAACGAGAAAACCATCCCCACTATCCTGACGACCTCGCAGAAGCTCTCCACCGGGGTCGATGCGCGGAACATCCGCAATATCGTCCTCATGCGCCCCATCAATTCCATGATTGAGTTTAAGCAGATTATCGGACGGGGTACACGGCTCTTCGATGGGAAAGACTACTTCACCGTCTATGACTTTGTGGAAGCCTACAAGCTCTTCAACGACCCGGAATGGGACGGAGAGCCCATAGAGCCGGAACCCTGTACGAAGTGTGGGGACATCCCCTGTAGCTGCATGGTTAAGCCACCAAAGCCCTGTGAAGTCTGTGGCATGGTGCCCTGTATCTGCGAAAAAGAACCGATGGAACCCTGTCTCGAATGTGGCCAAGCACCCTGTATCTGTAACAAGAAACAGAAAATAAAGATTAAGTTGGGTGACGGTAAAGAGCGCCAGATTCAGCACATGACTAAAACGACCTTCTGGAGTCCCGATGGCAAGCCCATCTCTGCAACCCAATTCATCACGGCCCTCTTTGGCACCCTACCAGACCTCTTCAAGGACGAAGAAGAGCTACGCACCCTTTGGAGTCAGCCCAAGACACGCAAGGCATTACTTGCAGGTCTGGAGGAGAAGGGCTATGGCCTGGACCAGCTGGCCGCTATCAGCGAAGTCATCAATGCAGAGAAGAGCGACATCTTCGACGTGCTGGCCTACATCGCCTTTGCCATGCCCACCATCACCCGCGCAGAACGAGTCAGCACCCACGAGGCAGACATCTATGCCCACTACAGCGAAGCCGAACAGGAATTCCTCGCCTTTGTCCTCGACCACTACGTATCTCAGGGCGTGAGTGAACTCGATGACCAGAAGCTCCCCAACCTCCTAGAGCTGAAATACCACTCCATCGACGATGCCGAAACCAAACTCGGTTCAGTGGATTCCATCCGCGCCCTCTTCATCGGCTTCCAGGGCCACCTCTACGCCCATGCTGGTGCTGCGTAAATCGAGAAGGAAGCATCCTCGAAATGCGTTCTGCTATGACACCCGCGTGACACCAGAGGCTCGGCAACAAAAAACGACTCAACGGGTTATCGTGTAACCTATTGAGCCGTATGTATTTAAGTGGAGCTGGAACGGGGATTTGAACCCCGGACCCCTTCATTACGAGTGAAGTGCTCTACCAACTGAGCTATTCCAGCCTTGGGGGGGGTGTCCCACAGGGGGACGGGGTGTCGGGTGTGGTTATGGAGGTTCCGTGCACCGCGTATTCTGAGTTATCAGGGGAAAAAGATGGTGCCAGGAGGCAGATTTGAACTGCCGACACGCGGATTTTCAATCCGCTGCTCTACCAACTGAGCTATCCCGGCATCCATACCCTTCGCGTGGAAGGGACGCATAGCGTAGCATATAAAAAATTGTATATTCAAGTTGGGTGTTGTGTGAGATGGGTGGTTTTGTGGTGTGTGTGAATTGTATTCGGGGTGGTGGGTTTGCTCTGTAAGTTGTTTTTTTGCTATAGTTGGCGACTTGCTGTGCGGATCTATTGGGGATCTGCACGTCACAAATCCTATTTGAAAAGGAGGTGAATGTCTTGAGGACTTACGAAGCGCTGTATATCCTTTCTCCAGAGTTGGAAGAGGGTGACATCCAGACGATGGCCAGTGGTTTTGAGAAACTCGTCACGGATAGTGGCGGAGCTATCGTGCGCTCGGAGATCTGGGGCAAGCGGAAATTGGCTTATGAAGTGAAGAAGCACACAGAAGGAAACTATGTGTTGTTACGTTTCACGAGTAATCCTGAGTTTATCGATAAGCTGGAAGCCCAGCTTACGTTGAATGAATCTGTTATCCGCTTTATGGTTATCCATTTTGATGAGCGCACCCTCCGGTTGGAAGATGAGCAGGAGCGACGCAACCAAGAAGCGTTGCGTTCGCCGAACCGCCGGGATGATGATGACGATGATGATGATGATGATGAACGCGTACCGTCACGGTCGAGATCTGCTGAGTCGAGAGATTAACTAATCGCAATAACAGAAAGCGAGGAATGGGATGGGCGACTTACGCGTACCTGATTTGAATGTGGTCCATATTGCCGGGCGTTTAACCCGGGATCCGGATCTGAAATACACCAGTGGTGGCAGTGCATATTGTCGCATTAGTGTAGCCAACACGCGTTATTTTAAGGGCAAGGATGGCAGCCGCAATGAGGACACGGTCTTTGTTGATGTTGTAGTCTGGGGTCCTTCTGCGGAGTTTGTTGGTGAGAAGTTGCGTAAGGGTCGTGCGGTGTTGGTTGAGGGTCGTTTGACCAGTAGTTCGTGGGAGGATCGGGATACCGGTAAGAAGCGTACGAAGCTGGAGTTGAATGGTCGTCGTGTAACACCGTTGGAGTGGGATGATGATGGTTCTCAGGGTGGTGGTAGTCGTGGAGGCCAGTCGGCCCCGGCACCGCGTCCGATTGAGGAACCGATTCCTGAAGATGACATACCGTTCTAAGCAGAACTTAGGAAAGCAAAATGGCAAAAGTTTCGGCGAAAGCAAAGTCTAAGATTCGCCAGAAGAAGACTAAGAAGAAGAAGAAGGTCCAACGGGCGAAGGTCTGTCGGCTCACCGTAGATCGGGTAGTCTATATTGATTATAAGGATGTGGCGATGCTCAAGCATTATATTACTGAGCGTGGCAAAATCATCCCCCGTCGTATAACGGGCGCCACAGCAAAGCATCAGCGTATGTTGACGCGGGCAATCAAGCTTGCACGTCAGATCGCATTGATGCCGTATTCTGCGGATTAAACTGTTCGTGCATGGCGCGTTTTAGTATTATTTGTGTCGGGCTGATTTATTTCAGCCAGGCCTTTGCGCTGGCAAATATTCCTGTATTGGCTATGAGTCTGTTTCCGGTTGGAGTCGCTTATTATTGGGCGGCTTCTTTGCGGGGCAGGGCCTGGATACTTGTTGGCTGTGCAGCGTTTGTACCCTTGACCTTTTCGATTCCTTTCGGGGATCGGGTCGGGATGGCTATGGTGTATGCCTTAGTCGCTTTGACCGGGGTGGGTATTGGCGTGGTGCTGATCCGGCGGTGGAGTTATGGTTGGTGCGTCACCTGGCTCAGCTTGATGCTGACGGGGTTGATGGCTGCGGGTATGCTTTCTGATTGGGAGGCTTCCCGTAAGAACCTGGCTCTTTTATTGTCGGAATGGGAGCGGCAAATTAATGCTGCGGCAAAGGAAACGGGTAATACAGCGTATGACGCCATGAATGAAATGGTTTCGTGGCTGGATGTGAACTGGGAATTTATATTCCTGGGCTTATTATTTGGCTGGGTATTGTTGGGAACTACCTTTTTGGTAGGGGTCTTGAGCCGGATTTTGCGTCTTCGTGGCGTACTGGCAGGACCGAAGAACAGTTTTATATCGATGCGGACTTCGGAGTGGTTGGTCTGGGCGGCTATTGGTATCGCGGTGTTGTGGTTCATTGAACGGCAGTTATCGTTACCGTGGCTCAGAATGATCACCTGGAATGCTGGCATAGCCCTGGTGTTTGTGTATTGGTTGAATGGTTTTTCCATTTTACTGTATTCGATGATCGCCGTGCGGGTGCGTTTGTTGCTGTTTGTTATGGCGGTAACGTTTGTGTTTGTAGCACTGAGTACGACGGCACCTGTTTTGGTTATGTTGGGATTGTTTGATACCTGGTGGGATGTCCGGTTGCGGGTACATGAGATTGTAGCGCGCCGGGATGCCGGGTAACGGGTCTGGTTATTTTTTTAATATGTTAGGGTATGGCCTGAACGGGGCTGTACATGAACTATAAAACAGGAGACGGATGTCATGTTAGTCATCCTTAAAGAAGATGTAGAGAATCTGGGCGATATGGGAGCGACTGTGAAGGTTGCTGCTGGTTATGCGCGCAATTTTTTGCTTCCGAAAAATCTGGCTGTACAGGCGGATTCTGCGAGTGCGAAACAAATTGAGCATGAGCTGAAGATTATCCGTCGTCGTGACGCGAAGCGTCGTGAAGAGCTGGAATCGGTAGCGAAGAAGCTGGGTCGTGTAACGGTTGAGATCAAGATGCGTGCGGGCGAGGGTGACAAGCTGTTTGGCTCGGTCACGAGTTCCATGATCGCGGAAGATCTTGAGCGTCAGGGTTACAGCATCGATCGCAAGAAAATCAAACTTGATCAGCCTATCAAGACTTTGGGTACGTTCGAGATCCCGGTGCGTTTTGCCACGGGTATTGAGCCGACCATCAAGGTCTGGATCAGCAGTGATCAGGAAGAAGAAGTCACCGAGAAAGCGGTTGTGGAACCAGGCACAGAAGCGCCTGCTGTAGCAGCAGTGGAAGTGGTAGCCGAAGAGGCTGCTGAATAAGGTGAAAAAAAAGCGGCAAGCTCCAGCACAGTTTGACCGGACGCCTCCTCAAAATATAGAGGCGGAACGGTCGGTGCTTGGGGCTATGTTGCTGAATCCGGATGCGGTTGGCCCTGCGGTAGAAGTCCTCCATGATGAGGGGGACGATGTATTCTACGTAGAGGCACACCGCATTTTGTATAACGCTATCATTGCGTTGTATCGTCGTAATACGCCGGTGGATGCGGTGACGTTGATGGAGCGACTCCAGACGGATGGTGATCTGGATACGGCGGGGGGTGCCAGCTATATTGCTGAGTTGACGGGGGCGGTGCCGACTTCGGCGAATATTGAGTATTATGCAAAAATCGTACTGGAGAAGGCCCTCATGCGCAGGGTAATCAGTACGTGCACGCGCCTTGCGGGGGATGCTTACCGGGAAGAGGATGAGGTGGATACCCTCCTGGACCGTGCGGAATCTGAAATTTTTCAGATTGCGGAGAAGCGTCAGGTAAACCCCATATACAAGGTTTCTGATCTGTTGGATGAGGGTATCCAGCGGATAGAGGATCAGATGAAGGCGGGGACGGGGTTGACGGGGGTACCCAGCGGGTATACGAAGCTGGATGAAATGCTTTCGGGTTTTCAGCCTTCAGATATGATTATTCTGGCGGCGCGGCCTTCGGTGGGTAAGACGGCTTTTGCCTTGAATGCTTGTGCCCATGCCGCGGTGCATGAGGGTAAGGGTGTTATCTTTTTCAGTCTTGAAATGGCGAAGGAGCAGTTGGTGCAGCGCCTGTTGTGCATGGAAGGGCGTGTGGATTCTTCCCGGTTGCGGTCGGGTTTTTTGGCGAAGGCGGAGTTTCCGAAGTTACAGCATGCTGCGGCTGCACTCAATCGCGCAAACCTTTTTATTGATGATACGCCGAATATCAGTGTTATGGAGTTGCGGTCCAAGGCGCGGCGTCATGCTTCGCAACATCAGGTGGATATGGTGGTGGTGGACTATTTACAGCTTATGTCGGGTGGTGGTGGCCGTGCGGAAAGTCGGCAGGTGGAAATTTCGGAGATTTCGCGGTCTATCAAGGGACTTGCCCGTGAGTTGCGGTGTCCCATTATTGCCTTGTCCCAGTTGAGTCGTGAGGCGGAGAAGGATGATTCGTCGGGTGGCCCCAAGTTGTCACACTTGCGTGAGTCGGGGGCTATTGAGCAGGATGCTGACGTGGTGATGATGTTGTCGCGGCCACCGATTTCGGAGCAGGAGGGTCGGGAGAATGTTATCCGCATCAATATAGCGAAGCAGCGTAATGGCCCCACGGGGCATTTGGAGCTGTTGTTTGAGAAGAACATACAGCGTTTTCATAATCTGGGTGAGGGCGGTATGGTTCAGCATGAGCCACCCCCGGGTGAGGCGTATGATGGTGGTGATCCAAGCTTTGAGTATAATGAGTCTTATGATGAGGATGAGATGCCTTTCTAGACCTTCTAGAGCGCTTTAACAAATTATAGATACGGAGCTGCGTCAGTGAGGACAAGGTTGGCAAGAAACAAAAACGGAGGCATAGCAGGCTACGGTGAGTTTTTGTGACGCAGCCAACCGATGCCACAACAAGCAGATTCGTAACAATAATTTGTTAAAATGCTCTAGCTCTGCCGGGTGCAGAAAAAGGGTTCAACATTCCCTCGTTCCCATGCTCTGCGTGGGAATGCATATACCGAGGCTCTGCCTCGGAAACCCATAAACATTAAACCCGAAGCGTATTGAGCTCATACATCCCCAGTTTGAAATGTTACGGCGTTTTCATGTTTCCATGAAATGTTATGGACC
>CALAXS010000781.1 GCA_937895305.1 uncultured bacterium | reverse complement strand
AGACCGCCAGTCCCTGGACACCACAAATTGATCTCCAATCCGACATTGTCATGGTCTACGGTATAGGCACCCCTTTCCTCAATCACGCACAGACCTGGGCCGACCAAGGCTACACCATCTCTATGATGACCGGCATCAGTTGGGGCCAATATGGCGAATACTACGGCGGTGCCGACAACCTCAAAGTAGAAGAAATACAAACCAACAAACTCGGTCGTGTCTACATGCACGGCAACAGCAACACCGTCGGATACAACGTACCCCGACCCGCCTACATCGAATACCTCAAAAAAGAAATCACCCCCGTCATCGACTTCGGCCCCAAAGCCATCTACCTCGAAGAACCCGAATTCTGGGCACCCACCGGCTGGAGCCAGGGCTTCAAAGACGCCTGGCAGGAATTCTATGGTACCCCCTGGGAAGCGCCCGACTCCAGTGTCGACGCTCAATACAAAGCCAGTAACCTTAAATACAGACTCTATTACAACGCCCTGCGCGACATTACCACCTACATCAAAGAACGCGCCAAAGAACAAGGTCGCGAAATCGAATGTCACGTCCCCACCCACAGCCTCATCAACTACGCCCACTGGAGCATCGTCAGTCCCGAATCCAGCCTCATGGACCTACCCACCATCGACGGCTACATCGCGCAAGTCTGGACCGGAACCGCACGCACCCCAAACATCTACCAGGGCAACCGAAAAGAACGCACCTTCGAAACCGCATTTCTCGAGTACGGGCAAATGCTCGGTATGGTTCGCCCCACAGGAAAAAAAGTCTGGTTTCTCGCCGACCCCATAGAAGACAACCCCAACTACACCTGGGCCAACTACAAAGAAAACTACGAATGCACTCTCATCGCCTCCCTCCTCTGGCCGGAAGTGAGCCGCTACGAAGTCATGCCCTGGCCCCGACGCATTTTTCAGGGCACCTACCCTAAAGCTGACCTCGCCGAAAACTCCGCCGATAAAGAAGGTATCCCCGCTGACTACGCTACCCAAATCCTCACCATCAACAACGCACTCGGTAACATGCAACAACCGGACATCCAGACAGACTGGGGGACCCCTGACATCGGCATCATCGTCTCCGATACCCTTATGTTTCAACGCGCTGCACCCCGCCAGAGCGACCCCGACCTCTCCTCCTTCTACGGCCTTGCCCTCCCCTTTGTAAAAAACGGCATCCCCCTCAACGTCGTACAACTCGAAACCATCCTAACCCCGGAAGCCCTCGCTCCCTACAAACTACTCATCCTCACTTACGAAGGCCAAAAGCCACTCAAGCCCCAATACCATGACGCACTCGCCCAATGGATTGAATCCGGGGGCTGCCTACTCTTTGTTGGTGATGCTACTGACCCCTACCACCATGTGAAAGCCTGGTGGAATGACAATGGCGCCACCAATACATCTGCTACAGACGCACTCGAACAACGCCTCGACCTCAACAACGTAGCATACACCGAAGAAGTTCCCTTCGGAAAAGGCTGGGTGCGTTTTCTGAAAACCAAACCTCGTATGTTGGCGCGTTACCCAACCACTACCGCTAAACTCTTCGACCTGGCTCAGACCCTCCTTGCCAAACACAACATAGAACTTAAAACACAAAACTACTTTCAACTCCGACGGGGTCCCTACCTCATCGCATCCGTCATGGATGAATCTAACACCGACACACCCCTCCAAATCCAGGGCAATTACATCGACCTTTTCGATGCAACACTACCCGTCGTCCAAACACGTACCCTTCAACCCGGTCAACGCACACTCCTCTACGACATAGACTGGTCCACGCAAAACAACCCCGCGCCCCACGTTCTCGCCTGTGCAGGTCGCGTCCTGCACGAAACCAACACACCCGACACCTTCACCTTTACGCTGCGAGGCCCCAAAGACTGCACAGCACGCGCCCGTATCAAGTTGTCACGGAACCCCCAAAACCTTGAAATCACCCCCAAAATTGATCTGAAACACCATTGGGATGAAAACAGTAAAACCCTTTGGCTCGAATGTGCGCATTCTGCTGAAAATATAACCATAAAAATACAACGTTAAT
>CALAXS010000780.1 GCA_937895305.1 uncultured bacterium | reverse complement strand
CAGTCCGGGCGATATCATCACTATGAGGGCCTGTCTTATGCAGAGGTCGTCAGTACGGTAGATGTACTGCGGGACTGGGGCGTAGGTGGCATTCTATTTACCAATGCTGCGGGGGGACTGGCATCTGCCTATGGTCCAGGTACCCTCTTGGCAATAGACCGGATTCAGCCCTGGCCTTCATCGCGCATTGCATTGCCCACGTTGCTAGAGCTGGATTGGACAGCACCTTCTCTTGCGAATAAAGGGAGCTATGCATGGGTCCACGGCCCGTGCTATGAGACCCGTGCAGAAATTCGCGCCCTGCAACAACTGGGCAACCAGGTGGTGGGGATGAGTACAGCCCCCGAGGTGCATCGCTGTCATGAGCTGGGTTTGCTTGCTGGCGGAATTTCCTGCATTACCAATGCCTGTGGTGACGATCATATTCTGACCCACGAAGAAGTCTTGCATGTTGCACGACGTGCCACCACAGAACTTTGTGCGGTCTTGCGCAACGACCTGCCCGATTTTATTCGACAGGTTCAGGCTCGGGCGTAGCGGTATTTTGTGCTTCGGGCACCGGAACCGGAATGTCATTGGGTGGATGCCGCATGTCATAAAAGTGCATGGACGCATAGCTGATAGAGCGCGTGCCATCATTGTCCTGGGTCATGGAACGGTTATAGTCCAGCAAGGAACCCACAGTGCTTTCGGGCAATAACTCCATCATTACCTGCAAAGCAGATGCACCACAAATCGGGTTTTTGGTAGTGCGCAGATACTTTTTAAAACCCTCCAGATCCTTACTGAGGATAAGTGTGAAGGCCTGGGTATCCAGTGTACTTATATTTTCAGCGATATTATCCCGGAACGGGGTATAGCTGAAACTGTTGCCATAGTGAGTGTAATCGGTGCTGACCACCAGCAGGGTACGGGGAGTCATGATCTTGCGTATCCGATCAGCAATTACACGGATGCGTCCTGCATCGACCTTTTTATCAGCACCGGAAATATTGCCCACGATGATAGGAATAAGCCAGAAGCGCTGAAGTCGTTCCTGAAGCATAGGGAGGATGACTTCAATTGAGTGCTCCACTTCATGGAGGGGCACACGATTGTTTTGATTGTTGTATTGCAAATTCCGCGAAGTGAAATTACTGGAATAACACAGGGTGCGGATGGTTTTCTGATCCAGGTAAACCGGGCCAAAGGGCGTAATGTATGCATCCGCAGCCACGATGGAACACCCCTCCGGCTCGGTCATGTGGCCGGGGGCCAGTACGATAACGCGATCATATTGTCCGGGCTTGAGGGACTCAAAGGCTTTGGCGAGGATTTTTCCGCTGTAATCATACCCGGCGTGGGGCACCACACATGCAGCGAGACGATGGGTGGCCGGAGGTACATCTTCAGCTTGCGCGTAAAGCTCATTCAATTTGGCGAGGAGCGCGTCGGGTTCTTCGGGATAAAATACCCCTGCCGCAACGGGCTGTCGCATCCGCTCGACACCCTGAGCATTCACGGCGACCAGCAACGCTGCAATAAGACAACACAATGCGAAGTGCTTCATGATTCTTCTCCCGTTTCCTCCTGGATGTGTGCGCTTTCCCGGCGCAATTCGCCCAGGCCGAAATGTTCGCTGGAGAGGCAATAGACCCCCACCAGTATAACCGGAATCAGGTTAATAAGGTGACTCATTATCGCAATGGCCATGGCCACATTGTAGTTGATATCCGGCACAACCAGATAGAGTCCCAGCAGTATGCCAAAGTGGAACTGACCCACAAAGCCGGGGGCACCGGGCGCTGCGATGGCTACTGAAAGCATGGCCAGCACGATAAAACTCGCGTACCAGGGTTCATTGACATCGAAAGCGCGTATGACAGCAGCATAAGACAAAC
>CALAXS010000779.1 GCA_937895305.1 uncultured bacterium | reverse complement strand
GAGGTACTGTTCCACAGGCTATCCTTTGTATCGGTTTTACTGATTATGCCACTATAGACAAAGCACTATACAGATAAATTGCACGAAGCACAGGATACATTCATGCACACTGCCCTCGTAATTTCGCCCCATGCCGACGATGCCGCAGCATTCTGCGGTGCTACCCTCGCCAAGTTCGCCGCCCTGGGCTGGCGCATCGTTCTGGTGCGCGTAACCGACGATGCCAGAGACTCCATGAACCTGACCGCAGAAGACACCATCCGCGTCAATACCAAAGAGCTTCATACAGCGGCGAAAATCATGGGCATCGCTGAAATAGAAGAACTTGGTTTTCCAACGGACACGCTGGGCGATGTCTCCCGCGTCGAACTTCGCGAACGCTTCGTCTATCTCTTTCGCAAGCACCAGCCCTATGCGGTGTTTAGCTTTGACCCCTTCGGACTCCATGAGAATAACCTGGACCACACCATCACCGCACAGGCCGTGGACGAGGCTTTCTGGGTATCCACATTTGACAAGCACCACCCCGAACATTTCGAAGAGGGGCTTGCGCCTTTCTCTGTATGCGAGCGCTGGTATTTCGGGCGTGACCTCCCCAGCGCAAACCATGTGGAAGACGTAACCGAACATATTGAAACCTGTATCAACGCACTGTGTGCTCACAAGACCATGATGCGCAACACCGTGAACCAGCTCAAGCTTCAGGCACAAACCTGGGGCCGACGCGTCCCCGTCATTGATGCTGCCGTGGACGGCGCGTTGCACCCCTTGCTCGAACAGTTCCTCATGGCCCGCGCCCACACCGTCGCGCAAAGTGCCGGATTACCGGAAGGGCAATACGCAGAGCTTTTCCGTCTCGAACGCTTCGGCGATCTTGAACCCCTCATGCAGGCTCTGGGCGAACCCATTGACGGGGCAAGACCTGCACCCAGGCGGGCTACCTTTGGCGAAGAGGCATGACCGACCTGGCGCAAAAGCCCATTACCCGACTCGAATGCTTCGGGTTTCTCATTGCCATGATAGGCGTCCAGCTTTCCAGCGAACTCTATGCCCAATGGGGCACCTACTTTTACTCCCCTTCCGAAGATACCGGGCGTACCATCTATGTTGCAGTGGGCCTGGTCGCCATCATTTTTATAGCAGGTCGCCTCTTTGACATTATTACCGATTCGTTTATCGGGGTCTTCTCTGACCGTACCCGACAGGAGCCCGGCCGTTACCGCATCATCCCCATACATGGTCGACGTCGCCCGTATATATTCTGGGGTTCCATCCTCATGACCTTCACAGGTATCGCCTTCTGGTTTCCGCCCGTGGACCAGACCTCATACATTAACCTCGCTTACGGTACAATTCTCATGTCCCTGCATTGGGGCCTCTACACCCTCGCCTACATCCCTATCCTCGCGCTTGGTCTGGATTTCGCACGCGACGAAGCCACCCGCATACGTCTCGGTGCATGGATAGCCGTCGGCATGATTCTCGGTATTGTTGTCGCTGCTATCGTTCCCGGTATCCTCATCGAAATACTGGACCCCGCACGCCAGGTCATGGAAGGAGAAACAGTTCAATATTCCGCCGTGGGCTATCAACGGGTGGCCATTCTTTTTTCACTGGTATCCCTTACTACCTTTCAAATCTTTCTGTGGCTCGTGAAAGAGCGTCCTACCGCCCCCGTCGATTCCGGTCAGGGCAATGTACTACGCGAACTGTTGAACGCCCTTCGACTCCCCAAGTTTCGTTTGTACCTCATTATCTTTTTCCTCTTTTACATCGGTGTACTCACCAACCAACGGGCCATGCCCTACTTTGCTGAACTCGCACTGGAAGGCGACGAAGGCACCGTCACCCTGCTGGGCATCCCCTTCATCATCAGTTGTCTCGGTGCAGCACTGCTTTGCCCGCTCCTCCTCAAGCGCATGTCCATTAACGTACTGATGGCCGTCGCCATTGCCACTATAGGCCTAAGCCTCCCCTTTCTCTATGGTGTCGCCATCATGACGGGTGAAGTCGCATTGAAACTAAAGCTCAGTATATTTATCTACGGACTGAACGGCATCGGTCTTGGCTTTATGTATGTCCTCGTTACGCCACTCATGGGCGATCTCATTGACGGGTACTACAAACGTTTTGGACAACGAAAGGAAGCCGTATTCAACGCCCTCCACGCCATGATGGTAAAATTCGCCCAGGTCTTCGGTATCCTGATTGCCACGCAATGCATGAGCAACTTTGGCAATTCACCTGAAACCCCCACCGGGGTTTTTCTGGTCGCACCCATAGGCGGGGTGTTCTGTATAATCGCCCTTATCCTCGCCCTGCGTTATCCATAAACGACTAAGGAATAAAAGAAGTGCAACGCATTTGGCCCATACCGCCCATAGAGTACATTGCCCTGAACGAACACATGGAAACACGAAATGTTTGTGTCCTCCATACCCGGGCCGCATACGACGCCATCAAGGGCCACCTCACCTTTACCCCTGCGCAGGATATTAACGTCACCGAAGCCACCCTCGACTACTGGGATAGCCTGATAAAGGACATTGATGCCGAAGTGATTTATGCTATCGGTGGTGGCCTGCCCGTCGACGCCGGGAAATACATTGCCCTCAAGCTCGGCCTGCCACTTGTCTCTATTCCCACCGCGCTCTCCGTGGATGCCTTTCTCACCTGGGCCTCCGGCTATCGTAAAGACGGTTGCGTTTACTACATGGAAACTAAAATCCCGGACCTGTTACTCATCGACTTCGATAGGATTGGGGCAGGTCCCGATTTTATACGTGCCGCGGGCATCACCGATGTACTGTCCATCGCTACGGGTTCCGCCGACTGGGCCTATGCCCACAAGCGCGGCAAGAATCCCGAGGCCACGCCTTACGACGCCAATGTAGAAGCCATGGTCCAGACTATGCTCACCGCAGTTATCGATTGCGCTGAATCCGCAGGCAAAGGCGAACGCGACGGCCTGGCCCGGCTTCTCGAATGCCTCGCCATGGAGGTGCAACTCTGTAACTTCATCGGCCACTCCCGTCCCGAAGAAGGCTCCGAGCACTACTTCGCCTACGCTGTGGAAAATGTTATGGGCAAGGGCCTGCCCCACGGCGATCTCGTCGGTCCCGGTATCCTGCTCATGGCCCAGCTCCACAACCTCGACGTGCCCAAGCTGCAACAGGCCATGGAATACTGCGGTATCCCCCTTAACAATATTCCACAGGATGTGATGCTTGAAACACTGAAGTCATTGCCCGACTACTGTATTCAGCACAAGCTGCCCCACGGCATCGCCCACGACCTCACCGACGAAATGATTGCATCCCTACAGCTAACCTTCTAATTGGAGAAACGCATGCGAAGCTCAATCAAAAATAGCACGTGTCAACTCGAGTCAATCGGGCCAAGAGATTGCCACACCTCGCTCCACTCGGTTCGCAATGACGCGACTATACACGTCATTGCGAGGAGGCCCCGCCGACGCGGCAATCTCTTGCTCGCAACGATTATGCTTTCTCTGGTTTGCACAGCAGCCTATACCCAGACGGTCCAATCCACCATCAGCACCGAAGGCCTCAGCAAAAAACTGGACCTGCAAGACCCGGTCACGTTCAGCGACACCGTAATCCAGGCTGATAAAATTGCGGTCATCGACCCCACCCAACTGCGCCAGACTATGCTAGGCATCGGCAACTCCCTGGAACCCACCACCTGTTATAACCTGAGTAAGTTGCCCAAGGACGAACGTGACAAAGCTATCCAAAATCTCGTACATCCCAAGCGGGGAATAGGCATGAATCTCATGCGCATCTGTATCGGTACCCCGGACTTTACGGGTGATGACTGGTATTCCTACTGCGATAGCCCCGATGGCACACCCGACCCCGAACTCAAACATTTCTCCATCGACCGGGACAAAGACTACATCCTGCCCATCCTGAAACAGGCCCTCGCAGAAAATCCCGATCTGCTCTTCTTCGCTTCCCCTTGGTCCCCTCCGGGCTGGATGACCACGACCAGCAACATGATAGGCGGTGAACTCAAGCCCGAATACTATGCGGCTTATGCCCGGTACTTTGTGAAGTTTATTCGCGCCTACGAAGCCGAAGGCATTCCCATCCACGCCATCACCATCCAGAACGAACCCGGCGTAGACCGCTCCAAAGAAGACGACCCCAAATGGTTCTACCCTTCCTGCCACTGGACAGGTGAACAAGAGCGTGATTTCATCAAGGGCCACCTCGGTCCACTTTTTGAATCAGAGAAAATCGACACCCTCATCTGGTCCTACGACCACAACTACAATGCCAAGCCCACCCCCGATGGCGACGACCCCGGCATCAGCTACCCCATCACCGTACTCAGCGACCCTGAAGCCGCGCAATATGTGGATGGTGTGGGCTTCCACGGCTATGCAGGTTCCCCCAAAGGTATGCTGATTTTTGGGGAGCAATTTCCCGACACGCCCTACTACTTCACCGAAGGCTCAAAATTCGGTACCCAGGGTGCACGCAAGATCATGGACCTGTTTAACAACGGCGCATCCAGTTACAACGCCTGGGTCACCATGATCGACACCAAGGGCAAGCCCAACAACGGCCCCTTCCAGGCCAGCAAAACTTCCATCATCCGCAACCTCGATACCAACACAGTCGACTATCGTTTCGACTTCTATATGTACGGTCAGTTCAGTCGGTATATTCAGCGGGGTGCCCGACGCATTGAAGTGGGGGAGAGCGCCCTGCCTATGGTTGCCTTCAAGAACCCCGACGATACTATTGTGGTGATTACGGCGAACACTAAAAAAGAATCGAAGACCCTGACCCTGAAATACGACGATAAATAC
>CALAXS010000778.1 GCA_937895305.1 uncultured bacterium | reverse complement strand
AATGATTACGACTTGCGGAAGAGCGTTATGGCAGTAGAAGCAATAGCCCCCCTATTTGATGTGGATGGACGTTTGGTGTCTGTATCCCATGTGGGTGATGGCAATGTGAACGACACTTACCTCGCTGTAATGCGGACTACTTTTTCTGAAGAGCGGTTTATTTTGCAGCGCGTTAATCAAAAAGTGTTTCCACGGCCCGAAACCATCATGGAAAACATGCGTGTACTCACCGAGCATGTACACAGACGGCTGGAAGCGGAAGCCGATGAAGCTGATCGCATCTGGCAGATCCCGCGCGTGATTCCGGCCAAGGATGGCAAGGATTATGTAATCGACGAGAACGGTGCTTTCTGGCGTGGCATCTCGCTCATCGCCTCAGCCCACTCCTTTATTCAGGTCCAGAGTCTGGAGCATGCCCACGAAGCGGGCTATGTCCTGGGCAAATTCCAGCAAATCATCAGTGATCTTCCTGTTGAAAAACTCCACGATACGCTGGAGGGTTTTCACATCACGCCGGGCTACCTTAAAAAACTCGACAACGCACTCGCTACCCCCGAAGGTCAGGCCCGGATGAAAAGCTCGAGCGAGGCCGAGCGTTGTTTCAAGTTCGTCAATAATCGACGGGATTGGTGCAGCATACTGGAAGATGCCAAGGAACGGGGTGAACTCCAGCTACGTATCATTCATGGCGACCCTAAAATCAGTAACATCATGATTGATGATGCCACGGGGAAAGGCACCAGCATCATTGACCTGGATACCGTGAAACCCGGACTGATTCATTACGACATCGGGGACTGTATCCGTTCCAGCTGTAACCGCGTTGGTGAAGAGACCAAAGAGATTGGAATGGTCCAGGTTGATCTCGATCTGTGCAAAGTAATTATCCAGGGCTATATGACCTATGCCCGTGAATTCCTCACCGATGCAGACAAGCAATACATCTTTGATGCTATCCGGCTCATTGCCTTCGAGCTGGGTCTTCGCTTCTATGCCGACTTTATCGCTGGGGATGTCTACTTCAAAACCAACTTCGATGGGCAGAATCTCAATCGCGCGCGGGTACAGTTCAAGCTGACCGAAAGCATCGAGATGCGCGAAAGCGCCATCCACAAGATTCTGGAAGACTGCTGGTAGAAAAAACCGCCCAACCATCCAGTTGAGCGGTTATCAGAATCAATTTTCGCTACTACCCGCCAATACCAAAAGATTGCAACATGCCCTGAATAATCCCCTGGGTCCAGCCGAAATAAAGTATCCCGCCAATCACCCCAATAAAAATAAGCCTGCGAATCAACCCCTTAATCTTCGGCCCATAACTTTTCTTATCCCCGCGCTGCTTCGTCGATGGCATCACCCCCGGCCCATCGTAATTCGTCTTGCCCGCGTTGTGTACGCCCCCCTCCATAGCCGCTGGCGCATCGCCACCACTACTGGCCGCGGCCACATTCGCCATTGCATCCACCCCGGAGAGGCGTGCCATGATCTCCTGCGCACGGGGGTCCTGATATTTCACCATGAGTTCCTGACATAAGGGCAGTGCCTCTGTCTTCCGGTTCAGTTTCTCATAGCAAAGAATAATCGCATGAAGCACTTCTTTGTGATTCGGAAAAGCCCGTTGCAACTGCTTTAGCTGCTGCAATGCCCCATTGGCATCCCCCTGCTGAAATAACTGCTGCGCCTGCTGAAATCGTTGTTGACTCTCTTGTGCATCCATGATGGCTTCCTCCCTGGTTCCTAGTGGCTGGAAATACTATAACGAAGATAAAGGCATTTGTCGACTGTGGGAAGAAATGCCTTGCGGAAAAGCGCGATTCAATATATACTGAATATATGTTTAGTTTCCGATTTGCGTTCTATACTGGAATAATGTATAGGTCTGCTCT
>CALAXS010000777.1 GCA_937895305.1 uncultured bacterium | reverse complement strand
ACATTCAGCCTATCCTTGCGGATAAGTGCTTTGCCTGTCACGGGCCGGATGAGAACACCCGTGAAGCGAAACTTCGTCTGGATACAGAAGAGGGCGCGACAGCCGAGGTTATCTTGCGCGGTAAGCCTGATGAAAGTGAGTTGATTCACCGTATCACGGCGGAGGATGTTGATGATGTCATGCCACCGCCGGATGCGAATATTGAAGCAGTCACGCCAGAGGAGGCTGCACTGCTGCGTCAGTGGATTGCGGATGGGGCACCCTGGACCCAGCATTGGGCCTTTATCACGCCGACGTTACCGGAAATCCCTGCGGTAGAAATATCTGAAGGCAGTAATCCCATTGATGCCTTTATCCAGGCACGTCTTGTAGAGGAAGGCTTAACGCTGGCACCAGAAGCGGACAAGGTAACCCTGATACGTCGTGCCACGCTTGATCTGATTGGCCTCCCTCCCACGCTGGAAGAAATTGAGGCTTACCTGGCGGATGATTCGCCAGATGCTTATGGGAAGGTTATTGACCGCCTGCTCGCATCGCCCCATTATGGCGAACGCATGGCCATGGACTGGCTGGACGGGGCACGGTATGCCGATACAAACGGGTATCAGAATGACTTTAATCGTTTCATGTGGCCCTGGCGCGACTGGGTAATCAATGCCTTTAATGAAAATATGCCCTTTGACCAGTTCACCATTGAACAGATCGCCGGGGACATGCTCCCCGATGCGACCGATTCACAGCGCATCGCCACGGGCTTTAATCGCAATAACCGTGCAGTCACCGAAGGGGGAGCCATTGAGGAAGAATGGCAGATCGAAAACATTGTGGACCGTGTGGAGACTACCTCTGCGGTGTACCTGGGTTTAACCATGGGCTGTGGTCGCTGTCACAGCCACAAGTACGATCCCATTTCCCAAAGAGAGTTTTATCAGTTCTTTGCATTCTTGAACAACACGGTGGACCGGGGCTTTTATCAGGAGGCGCGTGGTAACACAGGCCCCATTGTCGCGATTCCCGGCATGGCAGAAACGGAAGAGCTTGGACGCTTTGATAAGCGCGTTGCACGTGCTGAGAAAGCATTGAAGAAATTGGATGATGCCAAAAATGAGAAGCGGGATGAATGGTTGGTGTCTTTGTTGGAGGCTACTGCACCTGAAGAGGCTGCAAACACATCCCTGCACCTGGCACTCGATGGAGATACGGGCACAGCGCAAGCGGGTAAGGAACTACTGTGGAGTGAGGGTCTCTTGGGCAATAGCCCGACGCTCACAGGGACTGCGGAATCACGGGTGAACGCGGGGGAAGAATTTACCTTTGACCGACGTAAACCATTCGCGGTATCGCTGTGGGTACGTCCTGAAGGGCCGGGTTCCCTCTTTAGCAAGATGGATGACAAGGATGCCTTCCGGGGTGTCGATCTTTTACTGAGTGAGGATTATCGTCTGGCACCGCACATCATCCACCAATGGCCGGACAATGCCATCAAAACCAGCACAGCACCCAACACACTCCAAGCGGGGGTATGGTCCCATGTGGTGCTGAGCTATGATGGCAGCAGCAAGGCGGAGGGCACCCGAGTCTATGTGAATGGTAGCCTGGTCACTGCGAACGTAGACAATAACAATTTGAGCAGCACCATCTTTACCGAAGCACCCATCTGGTTGGGGAGTCGTAGTGACTCCGCGTACCTCAAGGGAAACCTGAGTGATTTCCGGGTCTATGATGCTGCATTAACGCCGAAAATTATCAAGGGTATCTTTGAAAGTACCCTTGCAGTACAGGCCGGATCTGAATCTTTTAAAGAGGATTTATTGAAGATTCATGATCAGGTTTTCCTCGCGACCCGCAAGCAACGTGAGGATGTGGTAACCAAGGCAAACGCGGAACGGGAAGAATATAAGCGCGCCAACATTCCTACCGTGATGGTCATGGAAGAGCTTACGGAAAAACGCCCAACCTATCTCCTTACTCGTGGCGTATATGACCAGCCCGACACCAGTGAAGCGTTGGAACCTGCCGTCCCTGCTTTCCTTCCTGGCTTACCGGAAGGCGCACCACAGAATCGCCTGGGTCTGGCGCAATGGTTGGTCGCTCCAGAAAATCCATTAACGTCTCGCGTTACGGTAAATCGTCTGTGGGCTAAATTTTTTGGACAGGGTCTGGTGACCACCATAGAGAATTTTGGTGTACAAAGCCAGCCCCCCTCCCATCCGGAATTACTGGATTGGTTGGCTCTGGAATTTATCAATCAGGATTGGGATCTGAAGTCTTTCCAAAAAACCATCCTCATGAGTCATAGCTATCGTCAAGCTTCGGTCAAGACCGCGGCCAGTGCAGAAAAGGATCCCATGAATACGCTGCTGTCCCGTGGTCCCCGTTTCCGTCTTCAGGCGGAAGTGTTACGGGATAATGCGTTGGCGGTGAGCGGACTCCTTGTCCCGGTCATTGGCGGCCCGCCAGTGAAACCGTATCAGCCGGATGGCCTCTGGACGGAGCTTGCGGGGGGTGCGAGTCTTAACGAACCGTATACGCGCGATACGGGCGAGAACCTCTATCGTCGCAGTATGTATATCTTCCGCAAACGCACGGTACCGCCACCCCAATTGACGACCTTCGACGCACCCAGCTGGGAGCTTTGCACCGTGGCCCGTGCGCGAACCAATACACCGCTACAGGCTTTGGCCCTGCTCAATGATGAAACGTACCTGGAAGCGTCGCGCAATCTTGCACAGCGCATGATTGATGAGTTGGACGCGCCGAGTTCGGAACGTCTGGGCCATGGTTTCCGCCTGGCGACTGGGCGTTATCCTTCGGATACGGAACAGGCCATTCTTGATGCGGGTTTTGCGGAGTACCTCGGGGTATATCGCAATGATGGAGAAGCAGCAAAGGCTTTCCTGAATCATGGTGAATCGCCTGTAAATGAAAATACAGACCCTGCGTTACTTTCTGCGTATACCGCTGTAGCGAGTGTGATTCTGAATCTGGATGAAACGATAAATAAAGAATAAATTCCCCTCGACTTTCTCACGAGAACATGCAGGAAGCTATCATGAATAAATTAGAACTTGCCCAACAGATGAATCGACGTTATTTCCTGAAGCAGGCGGGCTGCGGCTTGGGTGCCACGGCTTTGGGCCTCATGGGTGGGCTGAGTGCATCGGCACCTGCGGCTGCAAATACGCTATCCGCTGGCATTCTGGACGGCCTACACCATAAACCGACCGCGAAGCGGATTATCTATATGTTCCAGTCCGGCGCGCCCACACAGTTGGAGCTCATGGATTATAAACCGGGTCTGCGCGATATCGACATGACGGAGCTCCCGGACTCGATTCGTAACGGGCAGCGTCTGACGGGGATGACCTCTGGACAAACTGAGTTCCCTGT